>CAYGHZ010000072.1:0-9681 GCA_964349635.1 uncultured Candidatus Marinamargulisbacteria bacterium | reverse complement strand
GGATAGTGTATTCGGAGCATTTTCAGTTTATTAACCTGTGGGCAGCCATGATCGCGATATCCACAATCGCCATTGTGGCGGGGTCGGCGCGATTTTTTCCAAAAATCCCCGGCGCTTTTGTTGCCTTAATTGTAACGACGGGGATAGCTAGTTATTTTCAGCTTCCGGTTGAGACCATTGGCAGCCGGTTTGGCCAAATCTCCGCGACGTTGACCTGGCCGCAATGGCCGGATATGGATTTTTTTAAGCTTTACGGATTGATTGTGCCGGCGATTTCGATTGCCATGTTGGGCGCGATCGAATCCCTGCTGAGCGCTGTCGTCGCGGACGGTATGATCGGCGGCAAGCATCGGCCCAATACCGAATTAATCGCCCAGGGCGTGGCAAATGTGGTGACGCCGTTATTTGGCGGGATTCCGGCGACCGGCGCAATTGCCCGCACCGCCACGAACATCCGAAACGGCGCTCGCAGTCCGGTAGCCGGAATAGTTCACGCGGTTACACTGCTTTTGATCCTCATTTTTGCCAGCCGAATGGCGGAATTAATTCCTATGGCCGCGTTGGCCGGGATCTTGGCGGTGGTGGCGTATAACATGAGCGAATGGCGTGAGTTTAATCATTTGCTTAAAGGGCCGCGCGCGGATGCAATGGTATTGGTTGCGACATTCGGATTGACGGTATTGTTTGATTTGAATATCGCTATTCAAGTTGGGATGGTGTTGTCGGCGTTTTTGTTTATGAGCCGAATGGCCCAGGTGTCCGATATTTCGATGGTTGATAGCGAGCAAGACGCTGACACGTATTATTCTCGTCGCGGCGCCCTCAGTAAAATCAAGATCCCAAAAAATATCGGTGTTTTCGAGATCAGCGGCGCGTTCTTTTTTGGGGCGGCGACCAAGTTTGAAGAAGTGTTGCGAGAAAGTCTTCAGCAAAAAGATACCATCGTGCTGAGAATGAATAATGTGTTCGTTTTGGATGCGTCGGGGTTGCGGGTATTATATGAGTTGGCGAAAGATGTTCAGGCAGCCAAGGCGAGGCTGGTTTTTGCGGAAATCCCGGAGCGTGTTCACAAAGAATTTATGCATTCGGATGTGTGCAAGTTAGTGGGCAAGGATCATGTGTTTGATTCGTTGGCGGATGCGTTAAAGGTCTTATGAAAATAAAATTGAGCATCAAATCGAAAGTCCTCCTTGCGCTCCTGTTCGCTCCGCTGGCGTCTCTGCTGATTATTATGCCTATCGAAATGTACCAGAGGCATCGCATGATTAATGAGATAAAGGTGACGGCGCTGCAGACCTTTCGGCAGATGAGCGTTAATGAAATGAATGCGTTTGGCCAGCTCATCAGCCAGTTTTTTATCAAGGAAATTGCCCAGCCGCTTTATCAACAGGATTTTGAAGCCGTTCAAAAAAGTTACCAACATCTTTTGGAAAATCCGGCTATTTCGTATGTCACGATTTACGATTCAACGGGCGTTATTTTTCGCGATGGCGTTAAAGAAGAAGGAACGATTAAGGTTCCCGTTCAGTTTTCCATCGCGTACAAGGGGACGATTCTGGAGTTGGAGGGTCCCATTCGCCATGAGGATAAATTGATTGGTGGGTTCAGTCTTGGGTTTGCATTAGATAAAATGGAACAAGCGCATGGCGGCTATCACGATTTTCTCGCTTACTTCATTCATGTTTTGGATATCAAGTCTCGCTATAGTCTGTTTTTTCTAACACTGACTGCGGTTATTCTCCTGGCCTTTCTGGCCGTTAGAATGGGTAAACACCTGACCGATCCCATAGTGGCGATAACGGATTATGCGAAGAAAGTGTCGGAAGGAATTCGAGACGTTGCCGCTCCGAAAATTGAAGGCGATGATGAATTGCAGCAGCTTGGTCAGGCGGTGGTGAAAATGGCCTCTGATTTGAGTCGATCGGTTTCGGAATTGGAAAAATCGAACGACGGCCTTGAACGCAAGGTTCGGGAGCGTACCCAGGAGCTTTGTGATTTGCAGGATCAAATTATTAAGCGTCTATCGGTTGTCGATGCGACGGACGGACCGGTTGATTTGCGCGAAACGTTAAAGCAAAGTCTCGCTATTTTGCCGCATATCGAGACACAGATTTTTTTAGCGTCGGAAATGCCGACTGTCGAAGGCAATGAAAACAAAATTCAGCAATTGTTTGTCGCTCTGGCGTCTACCGCAAAGGACGGCAAGTTAAGCGTTTCGTCCCATGTGGATAAAGAGGCCGGATGCGTAAAGGTTAGATTTAACGAATCGGTCGTTAATTTCCGGATTGCTTCTTAACGTAGGCCTCGCGTCCGGAACCTCGATAATATAATTTATAGTGCGCGGCGTTTTTGCGGTAATAATCTTGGTGGTAGTCTTCGGCCTTGTAAAATGTTGCGGCCGGTTCGATTTTAGTGACAATGGGCCGGTCGAACTTTCCTGATTTTTCCAGCTTTTTCTTGGATTCCTCCGCCACGCGTTTTTGTTCGGCGTTGTGATAAAAAATGGCTGTGCGATACTGAGTGCCAAAGTCGGCGAATTGCTGGTTGTCGGTGGTTGGGTCGATATTTTTCCAAAAAACGTCCAACAACTGCGTATAGCTGATGAGTTTTGGATCAAAGACAATTTCGACGGCTTCTGCGTGGCCGGTTCGTCCGGTTGAGACTTCTTCATAGGTTGGGTTTGCTTTGTGGCCGCCGATATAGCCGACGGTGGTGGACATGACGCCCTTGAGCTTGTCGTAGGGGGATTCCATACACCAAAAGCAACCGCCTGCGAGCGTTGCTTTTTCGGTTGCCATTGCCGGGAGGGTCATTAAGCACATGATAACAAATACAAGTCCAGATTTCATATTATCTTTCTTTTATGTAATGCTTTTATCGCATGCGGATCTTTGGCTTCGGCAAGCTCAACCAGCCGATTTAATATTCGGTCGCGGAGTTTGGGGAGCTTTTTCCAGTCGATGGGCAGTTTTTCGTAGACAAATTGTTCGAATACCGGGAGGCCGGGGATATCCACGCTTGATTCAAATAATTCAATCAAAAAGCCTTCATTTTCTTTAAGATCGGGCGTGAGGTGAAGTTTTATTTCATAGAAATGAAGAATGGCTTTTTTTCTGACGCCGGAGAATATGCTTTTGAACAGTTCTGCGATCAGCGCCTGCGCATTTTCCCGGTGAAAATAGGCAAATAATTTCAATTGAAGCGCTTCGCTGTTTTTAAAGCCTTGGGACTCCATCAACAGGCTCAGAATATCCAGGCCGCTAGTGCGCATTTTGGGGCCAAACCCAAATCGAATGAACGTATTGGCCATTTCGGCAATTAACGCTAGTTTTTGAACGTCGTTGGCGTGGGTGATGACAGATTCAATAAGGCTGGATTCGATTTCTAGTAGTTCGGCTTCGCTAAAATCCGAGCCGAGTTGCGCGGAACTGATGACAGAAGTGAGCCTTTTATGGGATTCTAGGGGATCCATGTTTATCACCTATGCTAGTTTACTGCTGATGGGAGTGCAAGCCATGCCGGACAAAGAATTGAAAAGCCGTTTGACGCCAATGCAATACAATGTGACCCAGAAAGAAGCGACCGAACCGGCGTTTCATAACGAATTTTGGGACAATAAAAGGCCGGGTATTTATGTCGACGTTGTGTCTGGAGAAGTCCTTTTTACGTCATTGGATAAATATGATTCGGGATGCGGTTGGCCCAGTTTCACCAAGCCCGTTGCCCCGCTAACCGAAAAGCAGGATTTTAAATTACTTGCGTCGCGCACCGAGGTTCGCAGTAAGAAGGCGAACTCACATTTGGGGCATGTGTTTCCGGACGGGCCCAAAGACAAGGGTGGTTTGCGATATTGCATCAATTCGGCGGCGCTGCGCTTTGTTCCGGTGGAAGATCTGGAAAAGAAGGGTTACGGCGAATGGAAGAAGTTATTTATTAAGAAATGACACCTCAAATCATCCCACGATCTTTCAGCCAGGCAAATAGGTTTGGGAATGCGGTCTGACGATCGTGAACCGCAAATCGGGACTTTATATCTTTAACGGTTTGCTGTTCGCGATCTAGAGTATTGGATATAAATCGGTTAATTCTTCCTTTCTTAGTTTCGGCGCTAATTACGTTTTCGCATTTTTGAAAAATCGCGTCGATGGCCGCTTTGTTTTTTTGACGGAGCGGAGCTGAAATAATTTTTGGAATCATCGTTTTTATTTTAACGACAAAACGACATGTTATACTAGCCCCTCAATCCAAATCGAAAATTCGGAGAGGAGTTCCCCGTGTTCAAAAA
Source organism: uncultured Candidatus Marinamargulisbacteria bacterium (assembly GCA_964349635.1). Taxonomy (GTDB): domain Bacteria; phylum Margulisbacteria; class Marinamargulisbacteria; order SXXA01; family CAYGHZ01; genus CAYGHZ01. The sequence goes on along the minus strand of CAYGHZ010000072.1, from coordinate 5,396 downwards.
AATATTGATTGCAAACCGCAGTGAGATTGCCGTCCGTATTATTCGCGCATGCAAAGAAATGGGAATTAAATCCGTCGCAGTATATTCGGAGGCCGATAAAGATTCTCTTCATGTCAAGTTAGCTGACGAGTCGGTGTGCATTGGTCCTCCTGCTCCCAACGAAAGTTATTTGAATATTCCTAGAATTATCTCCGCCGCAGAAATGACCGGGGCGCAGGCCATTCACCCCGGCTACGGGTTTTTGGCGGAGAATCCGTATTTTAGCGAAGTGTGCGCGGCCAATAATATCGTCTTTATCGGGGCTTCGCCTGAAAACATTCGATTGATGGGCAACAAAAGCCAAGCTAAAAAAACAATGCAGCAGTTTGAGGTTCCGACAGTACCGGGATCCGAGGGGATTGTAAGTGATGAAAAAGAGCTTCAGCATTTGGCCAAAAAAATCGGCTTTCCGTTGATGATTAAAGCGGTGGCGGGTGGCGGCGGACGCGGGATACGGGTAGTGGATTCGATGGAGAAGCTTTTGGAGATGTATCATTTGTCCGTAAACGAGGCGACAGCCGCGTTTGGGTGCGGGGATGTGTATGTCGAAAAATTTATTGAAAACCCCCGGCACGTTGAGATTCAGATTTTATCGGATAAAAAAGGTCACGCAATACATTTGGGCGAGCGCGATTGCTCGGTTCAGCGTCGCCATCAAAAATTGTTGGAAGAGTCTCCCTCTCCGATTTTGACGGACGTGCTTCGATCCAAAATGGGGGATGCGGCGGTGCGCGCGGCGAAGGCCATTAATTATGAAGGCGCCGGGACGGTCGAGTTTTTGGTGGATAAGCACCAGCATTTCTATTTTATGGAAATGAATACCCGGATTCAGGTGGAGCATCCGGTGACGGAAATGGTGACGTCTATTGATATTGTGAAAGAACAAATCTTGATTGCAGCCACTCACACGCTTCAATTAAAACAAAGCGACATTGTGATGAGAGGTCATGCGATCGAATTGCGAATTAATGCGGAAGACCACACGCGTAATTTTGCGCCGTGCCCGGGAACGGTGGAATGGTATTTGCCTTCGGGCGGGCCGGGTGTGCGGGTGGATTCGCATTTGTATCCCGGGTATAAAATTCCGCCCTATTATGATTCGTTGTTGGGTAAGCTGATCGTGTGGGGAAAAGATCGGACTGAAGCGTTAGAGAGAGCGAATCGCGCCATCGATGAATTTATAGTGGATGGGGTGAGCACCACGCTTCCGTTTCATCACCTGGTGATTAATAACAAACAATTTATCAGCGGACATTTCGATACGAGTTTTGTGGAGAAATATATTTTGAACGGCAATGGGCAAGAGAAGCACGGGTAGAAAATTAGCGATGCAAGCCCTGTACCAAAGTCAGCTTCGAAAAGCGACGATGGACGTGGTGCTTTCCGATTTTTTGGAGGATTCCAGTTATCCGGAAGATACGCGAAATTGGGCTAACGAATTGGCCAGAAGCACATGGAAAAAGCGTGATGAAATGGACGATCTCATTACCAAATATTCGGAGAATTGGGAATTGAGCCGAATCAACGCCGTGGATCGCAGCGTGCTTCGGATGGCGTTTTATGAATTGCGGTATACCAAAACGGCGCCCAGCGTCGTGTTAAATGAAGCGATCGAGCTAGTAAAGCGATTTTCCACTGAAGATTCCCCAAAATTTATCAACGGCATTTTGGGCAATTACGTTAAATTGGAATGTTTACAGGACTGATTGAATCGGTGGGGCGGGTGCGCTCAGTTGACCCGCTTGTGATCGACACCCGATTGGGGATGCGGTTGGGAGACAGTGTCTCTGTAAATGGAGCATGTTTGACCGTTGCGCGGAAAACCACGACTTCGTTTTCGGTCGATTTGTTGAACGAAACCAGAAAAAAAACGAATTTGGGCCAATTGAAGGCGGGAGCCATTGTAAACTTGGAACGGGCCCTAAAAGCCTCATCCCGGATGGGCGGGCATTGGGTTAGCGGACATGTCGATGAGGTGGGCGCAATCGAATCAATGAAAGATGGGGAAATCGTTGTCCGGTTTAGATCTAAATTTGCTCCTTATCTGATTCCCAAGGGATCGATTACAATAGACGGGGTCAGTTTAACGGTTGTCGATCTTGGTAAACGTTCATTTTCTTGTCATCTCATTCCGCATACGCTTCACCATACGTCTCTAAAGGACAGAAAAAAAGGAGATTTGGTTAACTTGGAATACGATATCGTCGGTAAATATTTGTACCGGTTTGCTCATGTTTAATTCGATTAAAGAGGCTATCGACGAAATCGCTAACGGCCGGATGGTGATCGTGGTGGACGACGAGGATCGCGAAAATGAAGGCGATCTGGTGATGGCCGCCCATTTTGCGACTCCGGAAGCGATAAATTTTATGATCCATCACGGCAAAGGATTGGTATGTTTGCCGGTGACCGAAGATCTGTTGGAACGAATGGATCTGAAGGAAATGGTGTCTCGCAATGAAGACCATTTGCAAACGGCGTTTACGGTGTCGATCGATGCGGCCAAAAGCCATGGCGTGAGCACCGGGATTTCTCCGGCGGATCGGGCCAAGACCATTCAAGTATTTATTGATCCGACGAGTCGAAAAGAAGATGTCGTCCGACCGGGGCATGTGTTTCCGTTAAGGGCGAAACAGATGGGCGTATTGCGCCGCGCCGGGCATACGGAAGCCGCAGTCGATCTGGCTCGGATGGCCGGACTTTTTCCCGCCGGCGTGATTTGTGAAATCATTAAACAGGACGGCCAAATGGCGCGTGTTCCGGATCTATTAAAATTTGCCCGTAAACATCACCTTAAAATCATCACCATTAAGGATTTGATTCGATATCGCATCCAAAAGGAGCGATTCATCACCAAAATCGAAACCACAAAATTGCCGACGGAATATGGCGATTTTCAATTGGCGTGTTATCGCGATAATTTGAACGACAAAATTCACGTGGCGCTGACCAAGGGCGACGTCCGAAAGCGAAAGCATGTCTTGGTTCGCGTGCATTCCGAGTGCTTGACCGGCGACGTGTTTGGATCGTGTCGTTGCGATTGCGGGCCACAGCTGCATGCGGCGATGAAACTCATCAACGACGAGGGGTGCGGCGTGGTTCTTTATATGCGCCAGGAAGGGCGGGGCATTGGGCTGGCGAATAAGCTAAAGGCGTATCGCATTCAGGACGAGGGTTTGGACACCGTGGAGGCCAATAAGAAACTGGGTTTTCAGCCGGATTTACGGGATTACGGAGTGGGGGCGCAAATATTGTTGGATTTGGGTGTTAAGAGTTTGGATCTGTTAACGAATAATCCGCGTAAGATTGTGGGTTTGGAGGGGTACGGAATCAAGATACACAAGCGAGTTGGTTTGATTATCCAACCGAACGCGCATAACGCGAAGTATTTAAAAACAAAATCCGAGAAATTAGGACATCTGCTGGGGTAGGGGTAAACATGGTTATCCAATCTAAAAAAATTGTTGCGCTCCCTATGAGCCCTGGCGACGTTGAAAAATTGGTAAAGGCCGCCAAGGAAGTGGTGGCTCGCCTGAGGCGGGAGCGGGACGGCGCAAAAGACCAGTTGGCAGTAGCCGAACAGGGAATGAAAAAAGCGACCGCGCACTACCAACGCCTTGCTTCGCAGTGGCAATCTCTGGAAACAAAAGTTGATGAGTGGCGTGATTCAAAAAATTTACCTTTGGAAACTACAAATGTGCAATCTTTGGCTCTTTCTGAGTTGATCGCTCAAAAGAAAGAGGAGCTGGCGAAAATAAGGCAGGATGTCGCCATGGCTCAAAAAAATGCGGATGCTCTTTTGGATTCTCTTTTTGAAGATCAGAGCCAGCAGTTTAAGCGGTTGCAGCGGGAACATGAGAAGGCGGTTGAGAAGAAAAAAATTGAGTTTGAAAAACAAGCAGAGGTTCTGCGGGTGGAACGTGAGGAGTTTTACGGTAAATTAGATAAAATCAGGGCTGAAGTTGATGAAAAAATACAAGAAAAAGCAGATTTGACCAAAGAAATTGAGGAATTGAAACGAGCGGCTGAAGCGTATGAGGGGAAAGCAAGCGACTCTTATAGTAAGGCGAAGAAATTAGCTAAAGATCGAAGTGAGGTAAACGCTGTTAAACAAGACGCGGAGAGTATTGAAGAAAGAACGAAGAATTTTGCTATAAGAGTGCAGGCGCTTTTAGGTTCAAGTCCTTCTACCACTAGTCCTCATCGCAGATCAGTTAGTTTTGTGCGTACGCAATCCTCAATGGGCGAGGGCATTGAAGATAACCTCCATATCATCGGTAAAGGAATTCTTGCGCTGGAGACCGAAAAAAAGGACCGAGAGGAACGTGCAAAAGCTAAATTACAAAAACGACAGACTGCCCTACCTTCTCCAGTGGCTAGTACTTCGAGGTTAAAAAGTATTGTAAATAAAAAGCTGGCGCCTACTCTGAACCTTCATAGAAAGGTTTCAGAATATGTGCACAATAAGTTGGTAGGCGATCTTCGCGAAGTAGGAGATCAAATTTCCGCCGGTAAATTTGATCGGGCTAAATTTAAGGAGCGTTTTGAGAAGGGAGAATTGAATGCGGAAGGACTTCGTTGTGGAGAATTTACTGACGAGTATCAGGCGGAATTTTTTCACGCTGCTCATAAACTAGCCGCAGAGATTAAGAGAGATGTGGAGAGGCGCAGAGTTGAGGACTTCCAATTAATGAGTTGGTTTAAGGATGTTACTCAACAAACTCCCGAGGATTTTCTTGCAATGATCGTTAGCCAGCCGACTCAAGGTGAGGTTACGGCTTCCAATCCTCCAACGACCCCTGCCAAGCAAGAGCCTTCCACTCCTTTAGCAGGTCTGACAGGGACGCCTATTTTGGGGACGATGCCGGATCCTTTGCCCACTTCTACGCCGGTTTCTGTTTCTAAGGAACCAAGGCCGTCCGTTGAAAAATTGCCGCGTAGAGCGTCTCATCAGCCAAGACCGTCTATTACATCGGCGTGTTTGCAAGAAATAGATAATTATCGGGCAAAAATTAAGGAGAATCCTAGCAAAGTCAGTGGACATGAACTGCAGGAAATGATGGACAAGCTTTATGACGCCAAATCTCAAAAATTAATAGGTGACGAGAGGTTCCGTTTGATTGCTGTTGAATTTCAAAACCTGGCTGGTAGCCTTCCTGAAACTGTGTACCGAGAGCTTTTTGGTTCTCCGGAACAGGTTGCCAGCCCTTCCCTTGATCCTTTGCCTTTGGTTTCGTCAGAAGGGCCCGGGCCTTTGGGCCGACCTAGAAAAGGTTCGGCTACTACCTAACCTTCTGAAAAAACCATGTGAAATTTTTTTACAATCCTTTTCGATAAAAATATGAAGTTCCCAACCC
>CAYGHZ010000071.1:0-9786 GCA_964349635.1 uncultured Candidatus Marinamargulisbacteria bacterium | reverse complement strand
CCCATAAAGGGCTCCGGACTATCCGAATAAGGGCCAATTTTAATCGCCTGAATTTGGGCGACTAATGCATCGATCAACGCTTTGGTCTTACGATCTTTGACAATGATCAACCGCCGCGCGCACGAGCACCGTTGACCGGCGCTAATATAGGCGGATTGAATAATGGTGTATGCGGCGGCGACCGGATCGCTGATATGTCCAACGACCAACGGGTTATTGCCCCCCATCTCCAACGCAAGGATTTTGTCCGGCATTTTTCCAAAATAAGACGAAAGTTCTCTTCCCACCGAGGCGCTTCCGGTAAAAAACAACCCATCCAATTCCGGATGAAATGCAACACTTTGACCCACAGCGCCTCCTCCCTGCACCATATTAATTACACCCGGAGGAAGGTTCGCCTCTTGCCACAATTTCATAATTTCCTCCGAAACAAATGGGGTGAGTTCGCTGGGTTTCAACACCACCGTATTTCCCGCCAACAAAGCCGGAATAATGTGTCCGTTGGGCAAGTGGCCCGGAAAATTAAACGGACCTAGGACTCCGATCACGCCATGCGGACGATGGCGCAACGCCGAGCCTTCTTTTACCTTAATACCCGCCCGCTCGCGCATCGCGTCGATGGAAACGGGAATCTTGTTAATCATCGATCCCACTTCGGTAAGCGTTTCCCAGAGAGGTTTTCCAGTGTCTTTGCTGATGGATTCGGCTAATTCTTTTTTGTGTTTTTCCAGCAGTTTTTTAAATCGCTCCAACCCATCACTACGCTGCTCCGCCGTAAACCCCGACCAAATCGGAAAAGCCGATCGCGCCGCTTCGATGGCAAACACAACTTCCTGCGCCGAGGCGCCAACGCCTTGCCACAGCACCTCGCCCGTGGCAGGGTTATAGGCAGTAAAGGGCTCGCCCGTGCCTTTTACCCATTGACCCGCGATAAAGTGTTCGCCTTTTACAGACATAAGTGTAGTTTATCACCCATAATGAAACCGGCACTTCAATATCCGTATTTCGGATTCTTTGACGTCGTAAACGAGCCGGTGGGCATGGTCGATACGGCGCGACCAGAGTCCCGCCAGAGAATGTCGCAAGGGTTCGGGCTTACCTATTCCCCTAAAGGGATCGTCTAGAATCGCTTCGAGCAGATCGCCTATTTTCTTGGCTTTCTTGGGGTCTTTTTTTTTGAAGTACTCGAGATCGTCAAGCGCTGAATCCGTCCAAAAAACGCTATATGCCAAGCGCTTTTCTCATCTCGGAAGCATTCTTGAAGCGTTTGCCCTTTGCGTGTTGGGCTTCTTTAACAGCCTGCGCCAGCCGTTCCCGATTCGCTTTTGTGCTGAGCAGGTACGCCGTCTCGTCCATTTCCTCGTAATCTTCTTTAGGGACAATAATATATTCGTGACCATGGCGTTCCAGGCAAATGGGATCATGATCATCCGAAAGCTGATCGAGCTCCCCCGCCAAATTTTCTCTAAACTTTGAAACCGTTAAAAATCGTGGCATTTGACGTGTCTCCCTTTCTCGTTGTGTACATATTATCGTACACATAGGCGTGTCTCTTTTCAAGGGAAATTATTTGGTGGTTATTGGCATAAGCGTGAAATGTGGGAAATAAGATACAACGGAATCGACAAAATACGATCGTTTTTTGACAAGGGGTGTTCCGAAATGCGGATACCGAGCGGGCTGTTTTTTTCCTGAAGATACACTTGTAACGATCGCAACTGCCCTGTTTTTCCGGCCTTTACTTCCACCGGAATCAATCGGTTTCCGACCTGAATAATATAATCGATTTCCGCCTGACTATTTTTTTTATCCCGGAACCAAAAGAATAATTCTTGTTTTTGATCGGAAGGCCCGTACGCCAATAATTCCTGGCCGACAAATTGCTCGGCCAAACTCCCCGCGTTGATCTGTAAAATGGGGTCGGATAGGGCCGATTTTCCGTCCAATCCCAACGCATGCTGCAACAAACCAATATCGATAAAAAGTAATTTCTGCCGCGAGTCCCGAGCGGTGGCCCCCAGCGGAATTCCGGACGCTGTCGAGGCGGTGACGCGGTGTACCAGACCGGCCTGAATTAATTTTTCCAACGCATCTTTGATTTGAAAGCTGCGTAAATGGGGTGAGAGCGAACTATATTTTAAGTTTTGCGCGATCACGCCCGGAATTTTTTTATAAATCTCTTGAATATGGGCATGCGCCGTTTTTTGGGAATATTTTGAGAAGTCATTGGCATAACTTTGTAAGATTGCCGACTGCAAGACAAGACTGGAAGAAAAGGTCGAATCTGTGACATATCGATGAACAACGGCGGGCATTCCGCCGGTAATCATATACAGGCGTATCAATTCCAATAGGGTCTGGTGCATAGAGGCGTCCGGCGGGGAGCTAAACGTGACAGAAGCCAAATAATCCCGCCATTTTTTGTGTCCCGTCGCTTCCAGAAACTCTTCGAAAGAAAGTGGATATAGGTGTAGAAATTGGACGCGGCCCACCGGCATTCGAAACTGTTCGTCATGAAAAATAAATTCTAATAATGATCCCGCGCCGACAATATGCAGTTCCGGCCACTGTTCTTTAAAATAGCGCAGCGCCAAAATGGCATTGGGGCATTCCTGAATTTCATCCAAAAACAACAGCGTTTGACCCGCTTTAATTTCTCTTTCGGTCAAAAGTTCTAGTTTCGCGACAATTTTTTTGGGGTCTAGGCTGTTGAACGCGGTCTTTAATTCCGGTTGAAATTCAAAATTGACCGTTATGCAGTGTTTAAATTCACGCGCTCCAAACGCTTCGACGGTGTGGCTCTTGCCGACCTGTCGCGCGCCGCGCAACAACAGCGGCATGCGATGAGCGTCCGTTTTCCACTCCAAAAGCTTTTTTTCCAGGTCTCTTTTTATCATTCTTTGTCAAAAAACAGGGATACTTTATCAATTTATTTGCTAAAATACAAGGCTATTTTGACAAAATAGGCACGCTCCGCACCCACCGCGCAAACCTCCGAATAAACGACCGATCCTCATAAAATGGCGAAAAAAAGATCATATCGCCCTTCTTAATTTTCAATAAGGCGAATGCGGATTCGGAAATGGCTACGCCGTCAGAATGAAATTCAACGGCGCTAACACACGCCCGATAGTCGGAATGCCGGCCGTGGGTCATCATCGCCAAAAAGGAATGCGACTCTTCATCCACTGTGCCGCTGACCCTGGCCCGCCGCGTTTCTTTGATCGTGCGAATATGTTTTCGGCGAACCGACACCTGAGGCCCCGCATCAAACAGATCAACATGATGTGTCATCGCAAATCCTTCTTGTTCCAGCATGCGCAGGGCGGGCTGCGTATGTTCATGTGCCTTGCCAATGACTTCCTGAGCATCCGAAGGAAGTAAATCGATATAGATCGGCGTTTTCGGTAAAAGTTCTTCCAAAAACGTTTTGTCCATACTGGTCAAAAGATCGGCCTGTTCAAACTCCATCTTAAAAAAATGGCGTCCCACATGATCCCAAAACGGCGACCTACCCTCGGCATCGCTCACCCCACGCATTTCGGCGATCACGGTTTCTTGATAACGCTCGGGACGGAGGGCGATATAAAGGAAGCGGCTCAGGGACAAAAAGCGGCCAATGCCTTTTTGACGGTGTTCCGGATGCAGATACAATGTGCCGATTTCCGTCGGCCCGTGACGGGTTTTGCGAACGTTTAACACCCGTAAGTCGACGGTTTTTCTAAGCGATTTTGATTTCCGGTGAAGGGCTTGGATGTCATAGGTATAAAACGGCTGATCGATGCCAACCTGGGGAACAATGGCGCAGGTGCCGATGACGTCGCCCGCGTCTTCCAAGACAAAAAAATCGATTTTCCCATCGATTGCCGATTGAATTCGTTTTTTTAACGCGTCGCGATTTTTGGGTAGGCTGGTCATGCCCGAAAGCGATCCCATCGCCAAGTGTTCGACAGCATCCAAGTCGGAGAGTCTTACATGGCGAATTAAGAGGCCGAACATTCGACTAACACCTTTTCAAAAATTTCCATGACGTTGTCGATGTCTACCGAATGCACGGAGCCGAGCGGTACCAACATGCGCACACGCATCGGCGTCGCTCCGCAAGAAAAGGCGATCACGCCCGCGTCAAATAATTTATTTAAGAACATCTTTACTTTTTCCGGCTCCCCGCCCAGAACAGTGGCGGCTACCATCAGCCCATAACCAAACGGGCCTTTGATTAGCTGAGGATATTTTTGCGATAACTGCGCCAGATGCGTTTGAAACAGCCGCGCATATTTTTCGATTTTTCCGTCCGGCCCCAAATACCCGCTGTGAATCAATTCGTGCAAAATCGCCAACCCGGATTCAATCGCAGACGTACTTCCGGTGAAGGTCTGGCTGATTAATCCGGCTCGGGGACGAAAGCTGTCCCGAAACAGCGTGCCACACACCTGTGTTAACTTTCCAAATGTAACAACGTCGACATACTCGGATAATTCAAAATGCTGAAAGGCAAACAGCGAGGGCGTTCGTCCCAACGTCTGAATTTCATCCACCAAAACCGCGACGCTGTGTTGTTTCAAGATTTTCATAAGCGAGGTAAACAATTCCGTCGATCCGGCATAATAGCCGCCTTCTCCCTGGATCAATTCAAAACACATTGCGGCGTATTGGTCCGGATGTTCGGCCAAAAGCGCTTCCAATTTGGGGATCGCTTGTTCGTTAAACGGCAGATAATCCACTTGAAACGGTTGCGGCAACCCTTCGCGAAAACTCGGTTTGTCGGTGATGTTGGACAGCAGCAATGTGCGGCCCATGAAGTTGCGTTCAAAGGCCAGGATTCTTTGCGCCGGTTCTTTCTTTTGGAAAATAATTTTCAACGCGTTTTCACATGCCATAGCCCCCGACGAGGTTAAGAAACAGTGATCCAATCGGGATTGTTCAATCAACACTTTGCAAAATTCCACCGACGAGGTGTTTTGCTCCAAATTTCCCTGCATGACCACATCTTGCAACGCGGCGTCCAAACAGGCGTACACCACGTCCACTTGCCCATGTCCAAAGTGCGTTCCAATGCCACTAATAAAATCATATTTAACACTGCCGTCGGCCAATTCCACCAAGGCCCCATTTCCCATCCCGCTACCCAAATACGGATACCACAACGGCGCACCGCGGTACTCGGAAAATCGCGCGATCAATTGCTGATACGACAGTTTTCGATCCGGATCGGGAGGCTTAATTTGAGCGATTTTGGACTGATATTCCAGCAGCGTGTCATAAAGCAATTGTTTGCCTTTTTGCAGTCTTGGGTCGTTCATGAATTGTTCAAATACAAGTGGGGTCATAGGGGAGCCTCTTTGCCACGCATGATTCCCGTCGGCTAAGGTGTCTAAACATAATACGTGGCTTCGACAAGCTCAGCCACCGTTAATGGGGTCGGCGGCTGAGCCCGTCGAAGCCACCGCGCCATTACGTGCCAATTCCGGCAAAAACTCAAAATTTTTTTCGATCAAAGCAATTTTTTTTGCCCGACGCCAACCTTGTACTTGTTTCTCTCTATGAAATGCAACATCAATGCGATCAAACTTTTCAAAATAGACCAGTCTTATTGGCAAGTGCTTCTTAGTGTGATTGGCGCCAAGCCCATTCTGATGTTCCCAAAGCCTCTTTTTCAAATTCCTGGTACTGCCAGTATAAAAACTACCATCTCCACATTCAAGAATATACATATAAGCCATGACGAATTCCTTTCTATTTCGATATACCGGTGGCTGAGCCTGTCGAAGCCACCGAAGAAAATGTCACAACCCTCCGTTTATGCTAAATTATATAATATGAGACCATTGCAAGACCTACATGTAATCGGGATGTCGCCCATCCCAACGCCCCATGATATCAAAGCCGAGTTGCCAATGACGGTCGAGGTCAATCACGTCGTTTACGAGGCGCGCGAAACGCTAAAGAAAATTTTGTTGCGCGAAGACAAACGGCTGCTGATGATCGTCGGCCCTTGCTCCATTCACGATCCAAAATCGGCCTTGGAGTATGCCAAACGAATAAATGACCTACGCGAAAAATATCAGGATAAATTATTTATTATCATGCGTATCTATTTTGAAAAGCCGCGTACAACGGTAGGTTGGAAGGGTCTCATCAACGATCCTCATTTGGATAATACGTATGACATCCCCACCGGGATTCGACGGGCGCGCCAGCTTTTATTGGATATCAATACGCTCGGTTTACCCGCCGCTTGCGAGATGCTCGACCCGATCATCCCTCAATATATCGCCGATTTAGTCAGCTGGGCGTCGATTGGCGCACGGACCAGCGAGTCGCAACCGCATCGCGAAATGTCCAGCGGGCTTTCGATGCCGGTCGGTTTCAAAAACGGCACAGACGGGAGTTTGGATGCCGCCATCAACGCGATGAAAGCGGCGACCCATCCCCACTGCTTTATTGGTATCGATCAACAGGGAATTCTCTCGGCAGTCAAAACCAAGGGCAACCCGTTTTGCCATTTGATCTTACGCGGAGGCGCTCACGGTCCAAATTACGATCCGATATCGGTCGGCAATTGCCTGGATCGATTAAAAGACGCCAATTTGCCGCCGGTGGTTATGATCGATTGCAGCCACGACAATTCCGGAAAAAAACCGCAAAATCAGGAACTGGTCTTAAAAGACGTTTTGGAACAAGTCCGAACCGGCAATAACGCGATTATTGGGATGATGTTGGAAAGCAATCTCTACGAAGGCAATCAACCGATGGCGACGAATTTAGCGCAACTACGCTACGGCGTTTCCATCACAGACGCCTGCATCGGCTGGGAAAAAACGGATGAATTGCTGCGATATACCTTCAAGCATTTCCACCATTATCACTAATTTTTGTGACTTCTTTGTAAGTCAAATAAAACCCCGAACAAACCCCGACCAAAATTAACAAAAACAACGCCCAGTCCGGGATATTAAATTTTTGCCGTAGATAAAATCCGAGAATAAGAAAAAAAAGAATGGGTGTGGTGAGCGCGGTAAGAAGGCGAAATAGAACGACCAGACTAGCCATGCCGCTTTAGTGCCACAATCCCCGCAAAGTTAAACCATTGAAAAAATGTCTCGACTTGGCCGAATCCCGCCCAACCCAATTGATCGATATTTTCCTGCAAGGTTAGAGGAACCAACACGCCGTTAAGCGCCGCGTCCTTATTTTTGATTTCTTCCTCAGAATACCCCTGCCGAGCTTTGAAGTGATGGTAGAGCTCACTAAAAAGTGGGTCGCCGGAAATTTTTTCAACAACAATCACGCATCCGCCCGGTCGCAGCCCCTGATAAATTGCGTTGAGCAAGGCCTCTCGATTTTTCAAAAATTGCAACGTCAAATTCAGTACCACCACACTCGCATTTTCAATAGCCGGCGGCACGTTTAAATCATGCAATTGAATGTCGATGTTTTTGCATCGCCGGCGGCATTCGTCGACCATCGGCTCCGATCCGTCGATCCCCACAAACCGAACTTTTTTCTCAACCCGTTTCGATAGAAGGCGTAGGGTTGCTCCGGTGGAGCAACCTAGGTCGTAGATGCAGGTTTCATCCTGAGCATAATAGTCAGCCAGATCCGCAATCATATTCTGTATTTCCAAATAAAACGGCACGCTGCGCTGCAGCATATCGTCAAACACCGCGACCACCTCGGAATCAAAGGCAAACGGGCGGCGTCGGCCGGGGTCTTTGAAAAGGGTGTCTTTATTCATCGCTGGCCACAGGATACAATACCATCATTCCAACCCGTTGTTTAAAATTGTTTTTGAAAGGGCATATGTCAGTTCGTTTCTGGCTTACGTTTTTACTGTGCGTTTTGATGGTGACTGTCCAGAATGTGGAGGTTATGGCTAAACAAGATATTTTGGAATATACCTTAGATAACGGCTTAAAAGTGTTTCTCATCAAAGACCCTTCCGCTTCGTTGGTGTCCGTGCGCACCTATGTGCATGCGGGATCGGTCGACGAAGATAAACATTTGGGCGGTGGGCTTTCGCATTACCTCGAACATCTTGTGGCGGGCGGCAGCACGTCCAAGCGCGGCGAGGATGAATATAAAAAGATGATCTCCCATTTGGGGGGTGCGTATAACGCTTATACCACCTCGGATCACACGTCGTACTTTATAAACACTGTCCCCGAAGACGTGGATCAGGCCGTCTCGATTTTGTATGAGTGGATGTTTTTCTGTAAATTCGATCAAAAAGAATTTGATCGCGAACGCGACGTTATTATTAAAGAAATCGAAAAAAACGACGCCAATATCGGCCGCGAGTTTTATCAAATGTGCCAAGACAATTTTTATAAATATCATCCGATGCGCCTTCCGGTGATTGGCTATCTGGAAAATTTCCGAAAGGTGACTGTCCCCGATTTGATCGCATATTACGGCGAACGGTATGTCCCCTCTAATATGATCTTGGTTATCGGCGGTAATCTCGACGAAAAAAAAGTGATGGCTCATGTCAAAGAAACGTTCGGGTCGATGCCCAATTTAGCGCCCCCCAAATCCATGGCCTTTCGAGAGCCCGCGCCCTTTGCCCCAAGAATGTATGAAAAAGAAGGTCTCACCAACGTCACGTATGTGAGTTTGCGGTGGTCGACGATCGATATCTTTTCATCCGACTTGTATTCTTTGGATTTACTAGAGTTTATTTTAGGCAATGGCGAAGATTCGCTGCTGCATAAAACATTGGTGGAAGACAAAAAACTCGCGTACTCGATTCGCAGTTCGTCCTATACTCCCACGTTGACGACGGGCTATTTTGAAATTGCGTTGGAACTAGACTATAAAAATAAACAAGCGGCGATTGATGCGGTCAATGAGATCATCGAAAAAGTAAAACGCGGACAGTTTACCCCCAAGAGGATCGAACGCGCCCGAAAGCAAAAATTGTCCGAAGACATTTTTTCAGTGGCCACCATCGAAGACAAAGTATCGCGGGTGGGGCAGGGCTATATTTTTGGCCACACCAAAGATTTTTTTGAGCGTTATGTCCAAAAATTCAAAACGGTCTCCAAACAAGACGTGGTGCAGGCCGCCAAACATTATTTAGATAACGAAAGGGTGGTTGTCACGGTGGTTCGTCCCAAACAAACCAAGGCCGAAGCTAAATCCGAAGCGCAAGCTACCGTTGCTCCGGCATTTAAAACGCCCACCCTGAAAACGCTAAGCAATGGGGTGCGGGTATTGTTTTATAAAGACGATTCGCTTCCCCGCGTCTATTCCAAGATTTTTGTCTTAGGCGGAATGCGCGCCGAAACGGTGTCAAAAAATGGCGTCGGTCAGTTACTGACGGAACTATTGGGACAGGGTTCGGAACTCTATTCCAAACAAGCAATCAAAGAAATGATCGAAGACAACGGTGCCCAAATGGCCGCGTCGCTGGGCAAAAATACTCTCTATTATAATTTGGATTGTCTCTCCGACGATTTTCCTAAATTACTTCCTTTGTTTTTTCACACGTTTTTAAAACCAAAATTTCCTCAATCCGAATTAGACGAAGTTAAACGAAAAACCATCAATTGGATCGGGCAACGTCAGGACGATTGGTATCGCTATGGCAGCTATTTATTCAAAAAAGAATTTTATAAAACGCATCCCTACGGACTATCTAATATCGGCGAAAAAGACACGGTGGAAGCGCTCGATTTAAAAGACGTGGATCGGCATTTCCAAAAGATGTTGCAGCCCAAACATTTGGTGATTAGCATTTTTGGGAATTTTGATGAAGGTAAGGCGCTCAAGGAAATCGAAAAA
>CAYGHZ010000070.1:0-9793 GCA_964349635.1 uncultured Candidatus Marinamargulisbacteria bacterium | reverse complement strand
AACCTATTATTTATAATAGGTTCAAGAAAGTTGGTATCTTTGGAAGGGAACAATAGATCAAATCAGGTTTCTAGAAACGGCTCTGATCCTAGATGCCTGTGTATACTTACCTAACCTCTACTTGAATCGCCAAATTAAAAAATCGGTGAAAAAGCTTATGTTCGCCATAAGAGCCTGAATTAGTTTCAGTGTAATCATAGGAGACTAGGTTATTTTTTAGGAACTCCTTCAAGTTTTTTGGCCAGGAAATAGGTGCGTTATTTCTATTTACTGATGATTCTAAAATATAACCAAAAACCGTTTCAGAATTAGGTTGCGTATAGGGTGAGATGCCAAAATCTATTTCCAAAATTTCGCCTTCGGGCATTACACCGTTATGCTCAGGAAGGTAAGGTGCAACTACCCCAATCGAATTGGGGGTGAACAAAAATTTCGGAACTATAGCTATTCGCCCAGAGGAAGTAGTTTCAAACCCATATAGGCCCTTAAAAACTTTCTTGATTTGGGAAAGTGGAACCCCGGCTTGGTCAACTAATTGAACAAAAAAACTAAGATCGTTGACCAACCTCCCGTCCAACCAAATTTGAGGAATTTGTTGAGGATTCGAGAAAAATTCGAACGTCCGTCCAATCCTAAAATAGTCTATTTGATTTTCGCGATACTTTGCCAGAAGTCGGAAAATTGACTCGGCCTTTTCAGGATAAAAGTGCTTGATTAGGTTTTCCCAATTAGGGCTTATAAAAATTTTTGCCCGATAAGAAATTTTGGGCTTGGCTAAATCGCCAATTGTCTCAACTTCAAATCGCCGCTTAAGCGCATTTTCAAGTCGAGCTACACGTTGCAAAAGCCAAGCCACCAAAACAGACAGTCCAAATACAAGTTGAATCAGAGGAGGCTTGGTAAGCGCAATGTAAATCCCTATACCGATAAGCGCCCCGATCATAATTTTCATCGCGATGTTGCTAACCATAAACTTAGTTTACGTTGGTGCGTTACAATTGGCAAAATCGAGAATAACCATTAGCTTAAAGCTAAGTGAAACATTATGAAGAAGATTAAAACATCTGAATTCGACGCTAAGTTTGATAACGGCGAAGACATCGAGGAGTATGTTGATTGGTCTAAGGGACGCAGAATTAATGAATCGCCCACTCGCGTTTCAGTCGATTTTCCTCGTTGGATGGTTCTGTCGCTAGACAAAGAGGCTAGGCATTTTGGCTTATCACGGCAAGCTTTGATCAAGCTGTCCGTGGCGGAACATCTAAAAAAAGCTTAAGCCGAAACCCAGGCCCCAATATTCCGATTGCCTCTGTCAAAGGCTGCGCCAATCTGATGAATGGCTTTTCCCGACGCGCGATATTTTTGCGCGTAACCCCGGTTTTGTATCTGGGCCAACGCGTCTTTCGCGGCTTCGACGGGCTCAGCCGCCGATAAGACGATTTTAAATTCGAAGATATAGATTTTGTCGCTGAGTTCGATGACCGTATCAATTCGGCCTTTGTTCGTATGTACTTCCGACGGAACATTTAATCCGACCAACACCATCACCGAATGAAACAAGCTTTGATAATATTTTTCATCCGCTTTAGATTGAAGAGTGTAAGGGATGTTGGCAAAAAAGGTCTCTAGCGCGCTGAAAAACCCGTTTAAATCTTCCTTCCGCAAACTCACAATCATATCTCGAATCAAACTGCCGCCGGTGCCTTGTCCCAATCCTGCGAAATATTCCGTTAAATGGGTATAAAATCCATTTTTAACTTCAAAGTTTGGAAAATCCAACGTGTAGAGATCCCATTGCCGGTCGTGCGACGCAATCGTCAAATATCCGGTTTGAAATAATAGTGTTTCGATATTCATATTATCGATATCCGCCGCGCTGAATCCGGGAGGCGACAGCTGTACGTTATCCAAGTTGGGGACATTATAAGCGCTTTTTTCGATCTGCTTTAATAAAAACGTCGGGGTGCCGCTTTCGAACCATTTGGCCAGAAATTTGTTTTGAGAAAACGAATTCAATGTTGAAAACGGGTTGTAAACTTTGGGTGGAGAATCGCTAAATTGGTAACCGTTATACCAAAATTTAAATTTTTCCAAGGTCTCCTCGCGTGTCAAACCCTGAGCATCTCCAAACGCTTTCAGATGTTCGGCGAAATAATGCTCAAGCTCTTCTTGCGTATAGCCGCATAAGGCGCCGTAGGCCGAATCCAGAGTTAAATCCTGTAAATTATTTAAGCCGGAAAACACAGAAACTTGCGAAAACTTGGTCACTCCGGTCAAAAATACAAACCTCAAATGTTCGTCGAGAGACTTTAATACGCCATAAAAATTACGCAGCACTTCACGATTCGCTCTCGCTTTGTCCGGTTCTTCGATCGCATCGAGCATCGGCTTATCGTATTCGTCGATTAATACGACGGCTTTGCCAATATCTTTGGAGAGCGCTCGTACCAAATCACCCAATTGAGTCGAAACCGGAAGTCGGGTATCTAATTCAATACTATATGTCGAAGCATATCGACCCAAAACATGTTGAATACCTTGGGTCAGCTGCTCCGGCGTTTCTCTGCCAATCTCCGAAAAATCGAATCGCAACACTGGAAACGCCTTCCACTGATAATCCGAAGTATCGATCCAAAGGCCTTTAAATAAATCACGCTTGCAATTAAATAGTGCGTCTAATGTGCTAATGGTTAATGACTTGCCAAAGCGACGGGGACGGGAAAGAAAGAAGTTTTTAGCGGAACCGGAGGCCAAGGTGTAGAGAAAACGGGTCTTGTCAACATATACCGCGTCTTTTTCAATGATCTCCGCAAATGTTTGGATGCCGATCGGTAGCTTTCGCACAACGACTCGATCATAACCAGTTAAAGCGCAAAAGCCAAACCGCGAAACTAGCCAAAACATAAGCCGCCACAATATAAGTCCCGGTCATAATCATTGGCAATTTCCAGTTCCCCATCTCTTTTTTGGCGATCGCTACGGTCGACATGCACTGCATTGCGATCATAAAAAATACAATCAATCCGATAATCGCCGGAACCGACAGCGTACCCGGCGTTACGGCCATCACCGCCAACGCCGATACAAACACTTCTCGGGCGGCAAAGGCCATCAATAGCGCAACGCCCACGCGCCAATCGACTCCCAGGGGAGCGACAATCGGCGTCAAAATCGACCCAAACCGGCTTAAGAACGGCGTCAAAAACCAGAGCGCCAAACTCAGTATCAAAATTGTCGGCCCCGCTTTTTTCACAAATGCCATTGTTTGATGAAACGCGGAAACAAAAATATTTTTAAAAATCGGCCGATGCCACATCGGAAGTTCAATATGAAAATAAGACTTTTGTTGCTTGGCGCCGATAAACCGACCGGCAATCGCGGCGGTTACAGAGGCCAAAACAATGCTTCCGAAATAAATGCCGGTCAAGGCAAAGCCAGCCACCATTGGCCGGCCCACAAACAATAGACCCAAAAGGAGCCCGTAAACCGGCAGCCGCGCCGAACAGGTCATCAGCGGGATGATAAATAGAGTTAAAAGCCGCTCTTTTTTATTCGGAATTGTCCGAGCCGCCATCATGGCCGGAATGGCGCACGCGCATCCCGATAAGAGAGGTACAAAACTTCGGCCATTGAGGCCAATCATCGATAGAGGTTTATCAACCAACACTGCACCACGCGCCAAATAACCCGTGCTATCCAATATTCCCATTCCGATAAACAGCAGTAAAATCTGCGGAACAAAGACAATCACCGCGCCAACGCCGGCAATCAAGGGGTTATTATTAAAAACGCCTTGAAGGGAATCAATGCCCCAATTGATTGCGTCGGTAAAGGGAGCCGCCAGAGCAAAAATGCTCCAAAAAAATGCGCTCATAATCGCTACAAAAATAATCGGGCCGAAAATAGGGTGTAAAACAAAAGAATCCCAGTCAAAACCGGACTGAACGTCGACGTTCCATTTCTGCAATGCCTCTAAATTGGCTGTGGATCGTGATGTCTCAATGTGTTCAATAAGTTTTGAAATGCCGGACCCGGTTTTATTGCTAATGGCAATCACGGGACACGCCGAGGTTGATGAAACACGGTCGATCATGGTGGCAACAACCAAAACCCGCAAACCGGATTCTTGAAGCTGCTTTACCAAGCGCAGATGGCGTTCGATCTGTGTGGCGCTGATAACGGCGACTACCAAATCAGGCTTTTCGTTTAGGATGTTGAGGGTGACTTGCTCATCGTCTGTTTTGGCCGATAGGGACACAATGCCTGGAGTATCAATAATTTTGATTTCGGAGCCGCGCAATTTTCCAACGGCATAATCGACCGTGGATCCAGGATAGTTTTGGGTCTGATACCGCGACCGGGTCAGGTGATTAAATAGAGAGGTCTTGCCGGAATTGGGGTGCCCGACCAGGGCAATGGTCTTAGACGCGGTTGATGACGATGTGGTGGGTGTCGTTCTTTCGTAAGGCAATTTTGGTTCCCTTGAGCTGGTAGGCCTTGGGGCCTCCGAATGGGGTTTTGGATACATAACTGATTTCGGCTCCGGGAACAAATCCGATTTCTTCGAGACGTGTCTGCAGCGCAGCTTCGCCTTGGATTTTGACGATGTGAGCTTTTTCTTTGAGTTCTAATTGATGAAGGGTGAGTTCTTGAACCATATTAATACTGAGTCTCAGTATGGTAGCATGGTTTTCTCGATGCATTCAACGGATATTCAGGTAGGTCTTTCGCAACACCCCGACTTCGATAAAATCTATTCTCTTTTTTATCGCACCATTCACTCGGTCAACGCGGCGGACTATTCCAAAATTCAGTTGGATACCTGGGCCTCCGATCCGCGGACTCCGGAAGAATGGGCGAGTTCGTTTGACGATCATATTGTGTGTACGGCCCAATCCGGCAATGCGTTGGCCGGGTTTGCGGATATGGCGACGTTTGGCCATATTTTTAGGTTTTATGTTTCTAAGGATTATTTGCGCCGCCATGTCGGGACGCGAATGCTAGAATTCTTGGTGAAAGAAGCTAAAAAATTGGGCGTAACCAAATTGACTGCCGAAGTCAGTATCACGGCGGAACCCTTTTTTAGTCATTTCGGGTTTGTGACGGTGCGGGTCCAAAACAAACCGTTGGAAGGGGTCGTGTTTAAAAATTATTGGATGGAATATGAAATTTGACTATGTGATTATCGGCGCCGGAATCGCCGGCTTATCGGCGGCTTATCGACTGGCCCCACACGGAAATGTCTGCGTTATTACTAAAGGAGGCGTGCGTGAAAGCTCTACCCGGTATGCCCAAGGCGGGATCGCGGTTGCAATGAAAGAAGACGATGCACCCCGGTACCATTTTGAAGACACGATCAAAGCCGGAGCGGGTCTGTGCAATGAGACCGCTGTAAAAATTCTGGTGGAAGAAGGCCCCAAACGCGTTCAAGAATTAATCGAAATGGGCGCAAAATTTGATCAGGTGGATGGCGCACTGGATTTTACTACCGAAGCGGCCCATGGTCGGCGGAGAATTTTGCATGCGGCGGATGCGACCGGGCGCGAAATCGAAAAGGCATTGGGAAACGCTGTGTTGGCGACCGGCAAGGTCACATTTTTGGATTACACGTCCGTTATAAAATTACTGGTCGAAGATAATCATTGTTTCGGATGTGTCGCGATGCAGCACTACAAGCCGATTACTATCACTGCAAAAGCAGTGATGTTGGCCACCGGCGGGGTGGGCCAAATTTATTTACGAAATACCAATCCGCCGGTATCGACGGGCGATGGCATTGCGTTGGCATTCGCGGCAGGTTGTGATGTGCAGGATATGGAATTTATTCAGTTTCATCCCACAACGTTATATTTAGGCGACAAAAAACCCATTTCGTTGTTTCTGATTTCCGAAGCGGTGCGCGGCGAAGGAGCGATCTTGCGCAATGTGCATGGAGAGCGTTTTGTAGAGGAACTGGCGCCCAGGGACATCGTGGCGCGCGCCATTTTTCAGGAAATGCAACGCACGGACGCGTCGCATGTGTATTTAGATTTAAGCGGTCTAAAAGTGGATGTTCGCGAACGTTTCCCAACCATCTACAGGCGCTGCCTGGAATCCAAAATAGATATCACCCGCGATTTTATTCCGGTGGCTCCGGCGGCGCATTATTTTATGGGAGGTGTGTCGACGGATTTATGGGGATGCACAGCCGTAAATGGACTGTACGCCGCCGGCGAGGTGACGTCGTTGGGCCTTCATGGCGCCAATCGATTGGCGTCTAATTCGCTACTAGATGGGTTGGTGTTTGGCTATCGGGCGGCGGAGCATGCTCTCGGTCAGCCAGCCAAAAAAATAATCGATTACAAGGTAGAAATTTCCGTCGACGCCATCGATCCTCAAATCTTGGCAATCAAACAAGAGATTCGGGAATTGATGTGGCGCCATGTCGGCATCGTCCGAAACGAAACAGGGTTGCGGCAGGCCTTCAAGCACCTGATGAGATTTAAGTGGGTGATGCGCTTGAATTCCGGGCACCCGGCTTTGGCAGAAGTACAAAGTATGCTTCTGGCGGCGGGTCTTATTACCCAATTTGCATTGCAACGAAAAGAAAGCCGCGGCGCGCATTTCCGGTCGGATTTTCCGCAAACGGATGATCAAAAATGGAAAGTGCATTTGGTTAAAAGCAGAAAAAACATCAAAGCATGGAACAAAACAGCGTTAGAACTGTCGAAATAGTGTGAGAATCTTTTTCCTAATAGCACTGTTAGCTTCACCTCTGCTCGCTCAAGAAATGCCGTGGGAAACCTGCGTGCAGCAAGCATTGACTGGCAATGCCGACGTTCTGGCCGCGAAACTTTCCGTTTCACAGGCGGAATTCGACGTTGCGTCCAGCTATGCCACCTATTTGCCCAATATTAGCGCGGGCGCCGGATATGGTCAGTCGCTAAAGAGCCCGGGTAGTTCGGGGACCTACTCTGTTGATCTTTCGATTTCGCAACGGCTATTTCCCGGGATCCTTAACAAACCGGAAGTCGCTCGCGCCGTCGCTCGTTTGGAAAGCGCCAAAGTGAGCTTTACCGAAACGATGGCGGCGGTTCGCTTTGATCTAAAATCAGCGTATGTTGACCTGCGAGCCGCACAAGAAAAAGTGGATCTTACCGAAAAAATATCGCGGCGGCGCAAACAGAATCTGGATTTGGTGAATGCCAGATTTAACGGCGGACGTGAAAATAAGGGGGCTCTTCTGCGTTCGCAGGCCCAATATGAACAAGCGCAATTCGAATTTAAGCAAGCTGGGCGCGCATTGGAAATTGCGCAATACAAGCTGGCCTACGTGATGGGAATTGAATTCGCGCCCATTCAGGTGCCCGATAGCGATGAGGACAGCGTTCCCGCTTCTATTAATATAGTCGTCGAAAATACTCCCGCCGTGACCAAAGCTAAATTTGCGTATGATATCGCTGCAATTGGAGTTACAACGACGGAACAGTCCTACTCACCGGTACTCAGCGCATCGCTATCGGGCGACAAGTCAGGCACGACCACATCCGGATTTAATTCTGACGGCGTCAACGGACGTGTGTCGCTTTCAATCCCCCTTTATTCCGGAGGACGCAGCAGTTACGATATCCTTTCCGCGAAATCGGATCGAGACCGTTTCTGGCAGACCTATTTGGGAACGTTAGCACAGACAAAAGTGGATATTAAATCCCTTCAAGCAGCGGCAATTGATGCCATCGATTCCGTCGCCGTTCAAAAGTCGTTTGCGCAATCGGCCGTCACTCGCGCCGAAATCGCAAAAGCCTCCTACACCACCGGCCTGCTCTCATTCGAAAACTGGGACATCATTGAAAATGATTTAATTGCTCAAGAACAAGCGACCTTATCAAAAAGCAGAGATGCGGTATTGGCGGTTGCGCGCCTGGAAAAACTACTGGGAAAGGGGTTTTAGATGAAGAGTAAAAAGTTGTGGATAATAATTATTCTGATATTGGCAGTGGGGGCCGGTTACTACTATTGGAAGCAAACTCAAACCAAAAAATCGGCGATCGCTCAGGCAACGGTCAAGGTTCAGCGTGGGGATATTTCGTTTACGATCAGCAGTACGGGGTCGATTTCGCCGCAAAATCGGGTCGAAATTAAACCGCCGATTTCCGGCCGTATTGAGTCCATTTTGGTTAATGAGGGAGACTCCGTTCGAAAAGGGCAGGTGCTGGCGTGGATGAGTTCCACTGAACGCGCGGCGTTGCTAGATGCGGCCCGCACCAAAGGCCGGGAAGAAGTCAGTCGATGGGAAGATCTTTATAAAGCAACGCCGATTATCGCGCCGATTACCGGCTCGGTCATTGCCCGAAGCGTCAACCCCGGTCAGACTGTAGGGCCGGCGGATCCCGTCGTGGTCGTTTCCGATCGATTGATTGTGAGAGTCCAGGTGGATGAAACCGATATCGCCAAAATTAAACTGGGGCAGGCGGCCACGATACTGTTGGATGCCTACCGCGACAAACCCATTTCCGCGCGTGTGGATCATATCGCCTACGAAGCCAAAACCGTAAACAACGTCACGATTTATGAGGTGGAAGTATTGCCTTCTCAAACCATGTCGTTTTTTCGAAGCGGGATGTCCTGTAACGTCGTTTTCCAAATCGCATCCAAAGAAAATGTCTTGCTGGTACCAGTCAGCGCCGTGACGCAAAAAGGCAAGCATGCATCAGTGAATTCGGGCGGGAAGCAAGTCCGGGTCGAGGTTGGACTGTCCGACGGTAAAAATATCGAAATCCTCGAAGGCCTTATTGAGGGAGACGAAATATCGATGGCGCAAGTACAGCTATCCGGCGGCAGACAAGGGCAACGATCCTCAAACCCCTTAACGCCGCGCCGGCCAAATCGCCGATGATTCGCTGCAACAACATCTCCAAAAAATACCGGATGGGCGATACCGACGTTTACGCTCTAAATGGGGTGTCGTTGGAAATCGGCCAAGGAGAACTGCTGGCGATTATGGGGCCGTCGGGGTCAGGCAAGACGTCGCTTATGAATGTGTTGGGACTTCTGGATGTGCCGGATTCGGGCGTCTATGAATTATTGGGCAAGGACGTGTCTAAACTAAGCGACGATGATTTGGCGCGCCTTCGATCCTCGACCATCGGATTTGTCTTTCAGCAGTTCAATCTCTTGGCCCGTACGTCCGCTCTGGATAATGTGGCGCTTCCTCTTATATACAATGAAAACGGCGCCGGTTCGCTGGACTATGCAAAGGAACTTTTAGTTGAAGTTGGTTTAGGCTCCCGAATGCATCACAAGCCGAATGAACTATCGGGCGGACAACAGCAACGCGTGGCGATCGCGCGGGCGTTGGTCAATCGTCCTAAAATTATCTTGGCCGATGAACCCACCGGAAATCTGGACTCCAAAAGCCAGGAAGAAATCATGGCACTTATTAAAAAGCTGAACGGCCAGGGCATTACCGTCATTTTGATTACGCATGAAGAAGAAGTGGCCCGTCACGCGCGCCGGGTGATTCGCATGCGCGACGGAAAAATTCTATGAAACGCTGGATTCGCGAAATGCGATCGCATGTGGGTCAGGCGTTCCGGTCGTTGGCTGCCAACAAAGTCCGAACGTTTTTATCGATGCTCGGTATCTTGATCGGCGTTGCGGCGGTGGTTGCCATGTTGGCCTTGGGGCAGGGGGCCCAAAAAGACATCGAAAAAAGTTTGTCGTCGCTAGGATCAAACCTACTGGTGCTGCGGCCAGGATCCATGCGCCAAGGGGGGGTCGCACTCGACGCGGGAACCGTTACCCGTTTTACGGC
>CAYGHZ010000069.1:0-9838 GCA_964349635.1 uncultured Candidatus Marinamargulisbacteria bacterium | reverse complement strand
GTCTATACAAATTACTTACAATTACTTACAATTACTTACAATTACTTACAATTACTTACAATTACTTACAATGGACATTAAGACCATTAAGCAGCTTCTTGAATCCGGTGAAAACCAAGAGATTGAATTCAAGGAATCTCTCCAGAGCACTCAGGAAATCGCTAAGGCTATCACCGCCTTTGCCAATACCGTTGGCGGCGTGCTGCTGTTGGGGATAAAAGACAATGGAAACATTGTTGGGATCAAAGAATCAGATAAAACCCAACAAGCTCTCTCTTCGGTTGCGCAATCTATTTCTCCGGCCCCGTTGGTCTCCATTGAACATCACCGAATCGACGGAAAAAGTATTGTGCTTGCCGTCGTGCAGCGACCTTCCGATCAATCCTACTATACGTTTCATGGCGCGATTTATGTGCGAATGGGAAGCACCAATCGGAGACTAGAAGGACAAACTCACTTAGACTTTTTGCGCGACCGCCACATATTATCGTTTGATGAATCGTATGACCGGCTTGCCACTTTAGAGGATCTGGATCCTCAAAAAATTCTTGCGTACCTAAAATCCCGCAAAAACGAAGATTATTTGAACACTCATCGCATCGAGGATTTTTTGACCAGCCATCAGTTGGCCGAGTTCAAACACGATATTCGGATTAAAAATGCGACGGTATTGCTTTTTGCCAAAAACCCTATGCATTTTCATCCCCAGGCGGAACTAAAACTGGCCCAATTTTCGGGCATTGAGCCAGTGGAAATTTTAGCGCATCGCCTCATTCAGGACGATCCGATGGTATTGATTGAACAGGCGCTTTATTTTGTAAAATCGCATTTGTCCCGGCGAATCTCCATTACAGGCGAAGCGAAGCGTGAAGAAGCATACGATTATCCACTTTCTGTTATTCGGGAATCCATTGTGAATGCCGTCTCTCATCGCGATTATTTCAGTCGAGATGCCATTCAAGTTTATCTTTTTGACGACCGCGTTGAAATTACCAGCCCCGGATCGTTGCCCAACGGCCTGACCCGCGATTTATTTGGCACAATTTCCGTACGGCGCAACCCCATTATTTACCGTGTCTTGCGGGACATGGGCTATATTGAGGGTTTGGGCAGCGGAATTCCCCGCATGAAAAACGAAATGCGAAAAGCGGGTCTTACGGATCCGGAGTTCCTAATTTCAGAGGCATTTTTTCGCATCACGCTACGCCGGACTAAAGGCTTAAAAAAAGCGGTCGAAAATGCAAAAGATTTGAATGATCGACAGAAAAAAGCGCTCCACTATCTTTCGACCCACCCCTCAATCAAAACCAAAACCTACGCTCTTATCAATCATGTTTCGTATAACAGCGCGGTCAATGATATTCGGGAGCTGCTGGAATACGGATATTTGAAGAAAGTGGGAAGTTATCGCGGCGCCTATTATACGCTGCCGCACTAAAGAGAAAGGAAGTTCTTAAGCAGCGGCTTGCCCTGCTCCGTCAAAATCGATTCCGGGTGGAATTGAATGCCTTCGAGGGGATATTTTTTGTGGCGCAGGCCCATAATGATGTTGTCCGCCGTCCAGGCCGATATTTCCAATTCTTTCGGCACGGATTTTCTATCGACCACCAGCGAGTGATAGCGCGTCGCCGCAAAGGGATTGGGTAGTTTTTTGAAAACGGTTTTGCCGTCGTGATGGATTGGCGAGGTTTTTCCGTGCATTAGATACGGCGCATGAACGACCTTCCCGCCAAAGACTTCGCCGATCGCCTGATGTCCCAAACAAACACCCAAAATGGGAATGTCTTTGTAAAACGTCTTAATCACGTCTTCGGTAATGCCCGCGTCTTTGGGTTTGCCGGGGCCGGGGGAGATGACGATTTTTTTGGGCTTTAATTTTTTGATTTCGGCAATCGAGATGGCGTCATTGCGATAGACCGTTGGGTCTTGGCCCAGTTCGCCTAAATATTGCACCAGGTTGTAGG
Source organism: uncultured Candidatus Marinamargulisbacteria bacterium (assembly GCA_964349635.1). Taxonomy (GTDB): domain Bacteria; phylum Margulisbacteria; class Marinamargulisbacteria; order SXXA01; family CAYGHZ01; genus CAYGHZ01. Next base: position 7,874 of record CAYGHZ010000069.1, on the reverse strand, counting down.
TAAACGAATCGTAATTGTCGATAACTAATAGCATGCTTTCACCATTCCTCGCGCCTTGTTGCGGCTTTCTTCGTATTCTTTTTTGGGATCGGAATCGGCCACGATGCCCGCTCCGGCCTGAACCGTATAAACGCTATTTTTTGATAAAATTGTGCGGATAATAATACACAAATCCATATTGCCGCGAAAATCAAAATAGCCCAACGCCCCGCCGTACGGTCCGCGTTGCTCGGATTCCAATTCCTCGATAATTTCCATCGCCCGGACTTTTGGCGTACCACTTAGCGTTCCCGCCGGAAACGTGGCGCGAAACAGATCGAACGCATTTTTATTTTTTTTCAGGCGCCCCTCGACATGTGAGACCATATGCAGAACGTGGGAATAGGCCTCCACGTCCATCAATTCCGTGGTTTTTACCGACCCGAAATCGCAGACGCGGCCCAAGTCGTTTCGGCCCAAATCCACCAGCATAATGTGTTCGGCCTTTTCTTTGTCGTCGGATTTGAGATCATCGATCACGGCCTGTTCATTTTTTGTTGGTCGCGGACGCGTGCCTGCTAATGGACGAGTCACCGCTTTGCGATCGGTTAACTGCACCAAAAGTTCGGGCGATGATCCGATCAATTGATAGTCGTTAAAATTCATATAAAACATATAGGGCGACGGATTAATGTAGCGCAACGCGCGATAGACATCGAAAGGCTTTTTCTTGCTTTTAACCTGGAATTTCTGAGACAGGACAAGTTGAAAAATATCGCCTTCATAAATATAATTTTTTACTTTTTTAACGCCGTTTATAAAATCCGATTTGATTGCTTTCAGACTGTTTGCCGGCAACTCGTTTAGTTCGAGCGGGTGGTTGGCGAGCGGTTTTCTCAAAAGAGCCTCTATTTTTTCTAATTTTTTTACTGCTTCTTTTTTCTTTTTTTCTTCAACCAACACAATCAAGATCATTTTGCGTTTGGCATGGTCAAATACGACCAACGATGAAGGAAACAAAAAATGCGCGACGGGAAGTTCCGACGCTTTCTTTTTCCGCAATTTTACTTTTTCAAACGTACTGATCACTTCCCAGCTAAAAAACCCAACCGCGCCTCCGATAAAATGAGGTAAATCCGCATAATGATCCATCTGAAACCCCTGAACCAGCTTTTGCAACTGATCCACCGGCTTGTCTTTTAACGAGCTTTTAAGAGTTAAAAAGGGATCGAAGCCAATGTAAGAATAGCGAGCGACTTGTTCGCCGCCAACGACGCTTTCCAATAAAAAACTGCTGGGTTGATTAAGTTTTAAATACGCCGACACCGGGGTATCAAGATCGCCGATAATTTCTTTTACGATAGGAACCAGATGCTTCATGAGCGTAGTGAAATTAAATCGTGTTTAAGAAGATAAAGCAAATCCAGCATCACGCTTTTGGCGCCTATTTTTTTGCACAATTCTTTATGGTTCTGGCTCTTTGTCGAAAGCAACACCAAGATATCGCTTAGGTAGCGATAAAATGAGATGTATTTTTCAAAGGTGTGATGCAACTCTTCGCGGGCGACGAATTTTTTGCCGGATTTTGTTAACTCAAATTTTTGAGTCGAGACAGTTTGAGTCGCATAATGGCTATAGAGATGATGAATCTGTGAAAATTCGGAATTCGGAAAATTTTTAATTTTTTTCCGGAGGCATTTTTCGAAATGGGTTTGATAGGATGCGATCATTGTGTCCCTACCAAATTTCTTCTGAACCCGGGCCCGGCTGCTTTTACCCATTTTTTCCCGGAGGGCTTTGTTTTGTAAAAGCTGTTTCATTTTTTGCCGTACCCGCTCGTTGTCCATCGCCACGGACTGGATCGCCAAATCGCCAAAATCCGACAATCCCAATCGATTAAAATACTCATCGTAGACCGACGTTCCCGGCATGTATGTCGGAATCTTAAATCCCTGTTCGTCGCCTACCAGTTCCTTCTGACCATCCCAGTCCGAAACAATAACCGGTAGTCCGCACGCCATTGCTTCGATCACCGAAAGGCCAAATGTTTCGCTGATCAGATCCGCCAACGAAATAAATACATCCGCTTGCTGGTAATAGCGCTCAATGTGCGCTTGATCCACGTGGGTAACGAGTTGCACGTGGGAATTTAGATTTTTTTTTCGGATGTACTCTCGAACGTTGGCCAGATAGGCGGGAGACTGGGATTCGCCAACGATCATCAAGAGCACGTCGGGACACTCCGGGATGATCTGCTCAAAATTTCGAATCAGCGGCATGATGTCCATTTTTGTAAACGGGTTAATTCGGGATAAATGCAGCAGCGTGGGGCGTTTATTTTTACGGCGTGCCGGTTTGAATTTTTCGACGTCGATGCCATGAGGGATCACTGTTGGTTGAATTCCAAAATTTCGGATCACGCGAGCGGAGGATTCCGACGGGCAGATAAGACTGTCTGCCGGCGTCGCGGCGCGAGCAACCTGCGATAATTTTTCAAACTGCGCGCGACTGCCAAACGAATGCAACAATCCAACAACCGGAAAGGGGGCCTTCAGGCTATTTCGTAAACGAAGCAGCGAATCCATCGCCAAGTCCGACACAAAGGCCACGTCTGGAAAGCCGTGTTCCGCAAAACAGCGATCCACGGTGAGATAGTCTGTCCAAATGAGTTCGGCAGGCGACTCGATTTTATGAGGGGGTGCGTCGGTCAATAAAAAAATTTTTTTGTAGCGTTTGCTATGAATTAGCCCGTAAAAAAGATCATGAGCCATTCGATTGGCGCCGCTGATGGTGGCCGAACTGTCTCCCAAAAGGGAGTGCGGACTCTCAATGAGAAGCGTTGGCCGGCGCAATGTCGATTTTGGTGAACGGAGTTACCATCGAACCCGTTTCAATGTTTCCGTTTCGTATAAAGACGTTCGGACCGATTTTACAATCGTTGCCGATCACCGTGTTTTCTTGAATCACCGTGAACGGATATACGATAGTATCCAGACCAATCTGAACCGTTGAATCGATAAACGTTGTGTCCGGATCGATAATGGTTACGCCATCGTGTAAAAAATAGTCGTTGTTTCGCTGATAGATGATCTTGTTTGTTTTGGATAAATCCATTCGGGTATTGATCCCGATTACTTGATCTGAATTATCCGTGCAATAGGCGGCAACGGACTCGCCTTCTTCTTTTAAGATATGGATAACGTCGGTCAAATAATATTCTTTTTGTTGGTTGTTGGTGTTGATTTTTTTCAGGCTTTCGAACAGCAAATTTTTTTGGAAGATATAAATGCCGGTGTTGATTTCTTTTATTTTTAGTTCCGCCGTCGAGCAATCTTTGGCTTCGCGAATGGCAACAACGGTTCCCATTTTCCCCCTCACGATTCGACCATAGTTAGCCGGCTCTTTTAACTTCGCTGTCAAGATCGTCGCAGACGCGTTGGATTCGTTGTGAATCGCCAATAGATTTTGGAGTGTTTCCAATTCAATCAAGGGACAGTCACCCGCCAAGACAACCAGGGCAGAATCCTCGCCGTCCCGCAGATGCGACGCAACCTGCATCACGGCGTGGCCGGTACCTAATTGCTCTTCTTGCAATACAAACGAAATATGATCTTTTTGGAGGGTATTTTTAACCTGATCCGCCTGATGCCCGACCACCACGATGGTTTCATCGACTCCCAATTTTTCAACGGTTTCGACGACGTAGGTAAGGATCGGTTTTCCCGCGACCAAATGTAGGACTTTTAGCGTATCGGATTTCATCCGAGTCCCTTTTCCCGCTGCTAAGATGATGGCCTTGAGACTCATATTTTCTTATGATAGTATCATTAAATAATGAAAGTAAATATTCGCGCCCATCACGTTGAAGTTACCCCCGCCTTAAAAGAATATGCGCAAAAAAAGATGGAAAAACTGGAAACGTTTTTCGAAAACATCCAGGAGATCAACGTTGAAATGGATTTTGCGGATACCGTTGATGAAAACAAACGTCAGCGCGTAACAGCTACGGTCTGGGCATCCGGTACCATTTTGAGAGCTAAAGAAGCCTCGAAAAGTATGTATGCTGCGATTGACGTGATTTTTGAAAAATTGGAAAAACAACTTCGCAAATACAAAGAGAAATTAAAAACTCATCACAAGAAAAACACGCTGCGCCGTAGCGTGGCCTACAACCCCAATCCCAAAAATAATTCCAAGCGTTTGGTGAGCCCAAATACGGAAGAAAAATTATTGGCGACCAAGCCGATGGATCCGGAAGACGCGGCTGAAATTTTGGAAATGGAAAAGCAAGATTTTCTGGTGTTTCGCAATATTCACACCGAGGAAGTCAACGTCGTTTATACAATTGGCAAAGGTGAATTTGGCCTGATTGAGCCTTAACCGGTTAGCTTGCTAATCAGGTTGTTGGTAATTTTGTTAACGTCGTCGATGATCCCTTGAGTCGCGGCAAAGCCCCTATTGAGCAACGCCATGTCCAACGCGACACGGGCCACGTCGATGTTTGAGGACTCTAGTGATTCCTGCAAAATATCGCCGTAAATTCCGGTGCCCGACTCACCTACTGGCAACGGATCGCCGGCCGCCAACGTAGCCTTGTAAGCGCCCCCATCCACAACCACCAACCCCTGCTTGTTGCGAAAACTGGTAAGGCTTAGTTTATAGAGGGCTTTTTGTTCCGGTACGGGAGTGGTGTTATTGGCGATAGCATCTTTTCTGGATTGAAAATTGGTAACTAGTACTCCTCCTTCCACAAACCCCACATCCGTATTCCCGTCGGTTTCGATCGGCACTTCGACATCGCTGACCTTGTTTCCGTTATTGTCGAGCTTGAATCCAAACACTTTTCGACCAAACGAGTCGGTAATGAATTTGCCGGCGAAGTCTTTTTGAAAACGGCCGTTTCGGGTGAAGACGCGCGACGCGCCGCTGCCGAATTCCTGGGTTGACGCCGACAACGAAAAAAAACCTTCGCCGGATATCGCAACGTCAAGGGCGGTACCTAATCCGATATTGCCTTGTTTAAAATCCGTGCCGGTGGATCCGATCGTCATACTGGCGCCGGTAGCGATGGGGTTGTTGGCGTTGTTAGCGGATAACATCATCCCCGAGGTAATAACATTGTTAAACACGGTGGTGAACGACGCATACGAGTATTTGTAGCCGGGAGAGTTAAAGTTGTCCGCGTTAGAGATCGCAATTCTTAGCGAGGATTCGAGCGCCGAGAGCGTATTGCCTATATTGACATATATATCCAGCATTATGCAGCCTCCATTACCTTAGATTCGGATGAAAATGACATCGATTGAAACATTTTGGGCTTGATCACTTCCGTGATACCGGATTCTTCTTTAAGACGATTTAAAATGGCCAAATAGTTTTTTCGGCGTTGGTTTAAAAATACGTTTTTAGGCGAGGCCTCCAGAGCGACTTCGGTCTTGAGATATTCTTCCTTCACGATTGAAAACATGCCTTTGTTGATTTCGTCTCGCATGGCCAGAATTTGTTTTTTGGGAATGGCGGCGTCCAGTTTTTTTAGGCCTTTCATCGCGTATTTTAGCTTGGTCTGAACCAGCCGAAATTGCGGCCCGTCGAAGGATTGCAACGTGGCGCGTTCTTCCAGGCTTTCGCGTAACAGATCGGTTAATTTCATCTTTGCAATGCCTTCGCCTTCCGCTTGGAGCCGTTTCAGAGTAGCCTCGTCGGCTCTTCCTAATGCCTTTAGACCGTTTTTCATTTTTGATAATTTTAATGTGATTTCGATGGTGCTTTTTAGATCTCTTTTAATCGCCTTTTCAGTATATAGAGCGCGAATTTCGTCTTCCAGAGATTCTTGCTGTTTTTGATTGTTTTGGCCATTGTCCGATTTCTTTGAATCGGTGTCGAGTATCCGAAATTTGTCCGGATCTTCAAACGGCGTTAGGCCCTGATCGTCCAGTTTTTTTTGAAAGTTTTTCATGTAGGACTGCGTATCAAACTTAGCTAAGCCAGCGACCGCATTAAATTTATCAAAGGCTGCAATCATGCTTTTAATGGACTCGCCCTTGATTTTACTTTCGGTCATGGCCTGATCGAGTTCTTGCGAGACGTAGGCGCGCAGTTCGGATCGCGCTTCGTCGATTTCGTCATTGGCCGGGCCTTTGGTCATTTCTTTTAAGGCGTCCAGCTCTTTGGCGCGTTTCATCAGGTCAAAGCTCATTTTTCCGGGTGTGTAGGTGAGGGCTAAATTTGTAAACGCTTTCTTTATTTTTTTCTTGATATCGCCCTGAATGAATTTTTGGACGTTTGATTCCATGGCCCGCAATTTTTTGGGAGGAACGCCCTGGTTCAGAAGGACTTGTTTGATTTGTTCGGCGTGGTGTTTTTTTTCGCCTTTGCCTTCGATTTCGGATTCGGCGTAAAGGGAGATGTAGTCTTGTAGATCTTTTTGTTGTGATTTTTTGATTTGGAGGGGTTGGGTGGATTGGGCCGCGGCGGCCATTTGGGCGGTGGTGGCGGGGACGGTAGAGCCGGGTCTTAGACCCGGATCTACCGTGGTTGATTTTTTTTGGATTTCTTGGCCTTTGTTTTGGATTACGCCTTGGGTGATCGAGACAATGTCGGTGGTTTTTTCTTTGATTTCGGTTTTGAAATAATTTTCGATGTCGGCTTGCAATTGCTTTTGGCCTTGTTGGATGTTCATTTTGGCCAATTTTTGGGCGGCGTTTTCAAAAAGATCTTTGACGTCGGTTTCTCGATTTAGCAGACTGACCGAGGCGGGTTTGTCGCCTTGGACTTTTTTCTTGTCTTCTTTGTTTTGTTTGGCTGATTCGGCGGTTTTGGAGGACTGATCTTCGCCGATGTAGGGCGCGATAAAATCTTTACCGATCGCGGCGGCAAAGTCTTGGCCGGAGAATTGTTCAGGTGGGGATTGTTGGATTCTGTTTATGTCCATGCTGTGTCCTCTGCGGAGCAGCCACTAGGGCTGCCCTTACGCGTTGTATTGTTCCCCTGGTGCTTTCAATTGAAACACCGAGAGGCCTTTTTGGATTAGTTCTTGTTCGGTGGGCTTGATCATCCGTTCGTGGTCTAACTTGGTTTGGTATTTTTGGGCGCGTGCTTGGATTTTACCTATATAGGTATTTAGGGTTTTGATTTTGCCCATCAGTTGGGTTTCGGTGGGCGCGTCTTTTTTGGCGTCGCCGATTTCAATCCGTATGGCCATTAGCCACCCCCGGCTTGCATGTAGTCGTATTGGTATCGCAGCGCGTCCTTTTCTTTTACGAATTCATCTTCGATTTTTTTGCATTGGCGAACGCGTTCTTCGAAGAGACGGACCTTGCTCCAGTACCCTTCTTTGCCCAACAAGTCCATTTGGCGCAGGAGTTGGCGTTCTACTTCTTTAAACATCCCCATGGTCTTGCGGAGCTTGCGACCATTGCCATAGATCAATTCCGTAATTTCTTGGTTATAGATATTTTCACCCATTAATTGCATATTTTCCTGGATCGCCCCTTGAAGAGCCGTTTTTTGCAGTTTTTGCAGATCCGGAACCGATACGCCAATGGCGTTCAAAAGCTGGCCCACAAGGCCCACTTTTAATTGAGCATAACGGCTTAAAAAGAAATTGCTGGATCGGGATTGAACAGTATGTTGCATATAGGCGTTTTTCAGGCCCGGGATTTTGTTGGAAAAATCGATTTTTTGCCCAAAAACTTCCAGGATTCCTGTGCCACTCGATTTGAGATCCACGCTACTTGAAAATACTGGTTTTTCTTCGGCCTTGATTTTATATTTTCCCTTTTCATCTTTTTCCCAACGGAAATTGCCTACTGCGATTTGGTCTTTGGCGGCATATTGTAGGGCGGCGTTGGCCGCAGCGGTTTTTTCCGGGGATGTGATTTTTTTTTGGTTTTGAT
>CAYGHZ010000068.1:0-10089 GCA_964349635.1 uncultured Candidatus Marinamargulisbacteria bacterium | reverse complement strand
ATATCGGAGAGGGAAATAACACTGTAGTTTTTTTGTTTCAAATAGTCGCAAACGGATGATTTTCCCGATCCGTTGACACCGACTAGGCCAAGTAAAATGCTGTCTTTCACTTGGCCGATTATATCAGCAATGGCGGGTTCGCGTTATTACTGCTGTTTTTGGTTTTTTTTAGCTTCGGACATCAGCGCGGCGGTTTCATCTGCCGAATGGCCTGCGTTGACGCATAGTTGTCCGGCCGTTTGAATATTGCCGGTGTTAGTTCGCGCTCTTTCAAAATCGCTTTTTAAGACTCTATCCAGGATTTTGGGATTTACAGCGGTTCTTATATAAACGTTGGCGATAGGCCGATATGGAGATGGACTTGCTCCTGTCATGATAGATGCTCCTTTATTAAGTGGCTTTTTTCAGTTAAGTATCGTGCCCATTTAAATAAAGTTGCAAAAAATTAGGCTATACGATAGTTTTTTTCCTCACCTATGAATGTAATTGTACAAAAATTTGGCGGGACGTCGGTGGGGTCGCCTGAGCGCATTAAAGCGGTCGCTCAGCGGTGTTTGCAGACGCGCGAAAAATATTCCAATTTGGTGGTGGTAGTGTCTGCGATGGGCGATACGACCGATGATTTGATTGCGTTGGCGCGACAGATTTCAAAAAATCCAAACCCCAGAGAATATGACGCGTTAATTTCAAATGGCGAAAACATTTCGGCGTCACTGTTGGCGATCGCGATCCACGAGTTAGGCGGACAGGCGATTTCGTTGACCGGTTCACAAGCCGGCATTCAAACCGATGGCCTTTATTCCAAGGCAAAAATTATGAATATCAAGCCGGAACGTATTTATGACGAACTTAAATCCGGAAAGATTGTGATTGTGACTGGGTTTCAGGGCCTGAATAACAATGCGGATGTAACCACCATCGGTCGCGGCGGATCGGACACGTCAGCAGTGGCGCTTGCGGCGGCGTTAAATGCCAAAGAATGCGAGATTTTTACCGATGTGGATGGTATTTACACCACGGATCCCCGGGCGGTAAAACAAGCTACTAAATTGAAAGAGATTTCGTATGACGAGATGTTAGAGTTGGCGTCGTTGGGCGCCAAGGTGTTGCATCCGAGATCTGTGGAATGCGCCAAAGAAAATAAAATCGAATTGCATGTCCGCTCGTCGTTTTCACCTGACGAGGGAACCCGCGTAAAGGAGGCAAGTGATATGGAAGTAAGTCGTCCGGTAACAGGTGTTACGTTAAATGAAGAGGAAGCGTTGGTCTCCATCCAAAAAGTTCCGGATCGACCTGGAATCGCGGGAAAAATATTTTCTAAATTATCTTCCGCAGGGGTTAACGTCGATATGATTATCCAAAGCGTAGAGGAAAATGAAATCAACAATATTACATTTACGGTCGCAAAAGACGACTTGTCAGTGGCCGAAAAATTGACCAATGAAGTGGCTCGCGAGCTAAGCGCCAAGGGTGTTCGATGGGATGCTGATATCGCCAAGATTTCGATTGTGGGCGTTGGGATGATTTCCAAGCCCGGAATCGCTGCTCGGATGTTTGGGATTTTGGGCCAAAACGGGATTAACATCCAATTAATCTCAACCTCGGAAATCAAAATTTCCTGTGTGATTCGCCAAAATCAAGGCCGGCAAGCATTGGAGCTGTTGCACAAAGAGTTTGAGCTCGATAAGGTCTGATGGGACTGCAAGTTCTATTTGCGTTTCTGCTGGCGGTTCTGGCTGCTATCCCCGTTGACGCGCTGTTGTGGTGGCTGTATCGGTATCTTCGCGAAGCCTATCGCCGATTGGATCGCCCGGAAGAACTAATCTATTTTTCCAAGGCTCCGCTGGTCTTTTTCCTAGTCCAGATTACTCAATTTGCGAAAGGCTACGGCTTTGTTTATTTGGCCGCGATTTTTTTCGAAAGCGAAGCCGCATTTTTGCTTTGCTTAATTGCACTAATGGTCTTTCAGCGTTGGTCACCGCTGCTTGCGTTTCGTGGCCAGGGCCGATTGGAATGGGTCTTGTGGGGCGTTTATACGTATATGTACCCGCCGCTATTTTTTATCGCGCCGGTGTTGTATGCGTGCATGTCCCTTTTATTTAACTCGTTCTTGTTAGGGTTTGTGTTGACGGTCTGCTCGATGTTTTTTGTGATGTGGGCGATCCCTGTTGAGCCGGTGTATCTGATGAGTAATTTTGTGCTGTTTTTGATTAGTTTTTTGGCGCTCGGAGAGAAGTTGCTATTGCATTTCGAGGGGCGGACTCGGTTTACGATTTTGGAGGCGTTTAAGACGCGTTAGTTACTCTAATGAGACGCACAGAAGCATCAAAGCTATCAGCAATGCGCAAAATGCGGGGACTTCTTAAATTGATTTCCCAAGAAGATGTTTTTAAAAAGATTGAGAAGAAATTAAAGAATACTAAGTGCTAAAATTTCTTGAGCATTGATGTTTAGTATAGGAACAGACCGGGAAGTATACCTATTGTGGTATATACTGATTCTGGTATAATCAACTGGTGCACTCACAAAAACCCAGGCCGGTCATCTGGATGGGGTCGTCCAGGAAAGACATCAAGACTTTCCCGGAAGAAATTCGTGACGATTTTGGCGTTGGCCTCTACTACGCCCAACTTGGCGCTATTCATCCTGACACCAAGCCGCTACGCGGTCTGGGTTCGGGCATATTGGAAATCGTTGCGGATGACCGCAGCGGAACCTATCGAGCGGTTTATACGATTGCGCTTGGAAACTTTGTTTATGTTCTGCACTGTTTTCAGAAAAAATCGAAGTCCGGGATCAAAACATCCCAGCGCGACATTGATCTAATCAATTCAAGGCTGAAGGAAGCGAAAGAAGATTTTCGAAAAAGAGGAGGAAAATAAAATGGGCAAGTTTTTAGGCGAAGAAGGTTCCGATAATATTTTTGAAGATTTGGGCGTATCTCAGCCCGAAGAAAAACTTCTGAAAACAAAGTTGGTTTTCGCGATCAACAGCATCATCGGCCACCGTCATCTTACGCAAGTAGAAGCCGCCGAGATTTTAGGCTTAACTCAAAACAAAATCTCCGATTTGCACCGAGGCAAATTAAAAGGCTTTTCGGTTGAAAAACTGTTTGTGATTTTGAATCGATTGAATCGGGATATCGATATTCGGATTAAGCGCGCGCCGAAAAGTCGGGTTTTGGGTGAGATTCATTTGGTGGCGGCATAGCTTAAGAAAAAGGCCCCCAATCTCTCTTCAACGTCCAATTGGGTACCCAAGTAACATAATCTCCAGGCTCAAATTGTTCGTCCAAAAGTTCAATAGAAATAATTTGAGAAGGTAAAAGCGGCAAATTGTGGGGACCATCGGGGCTAGAAATATTCCAAAAATGGTAGCGATTGCTCAAGTCACTGGAGTTTTTCTTTTTGTTAGGTCCAAAGTCGAAGGGAACGCATTTCCTTTCAATATCACCCTTTTCATTTGAGTTAAAGCGTACCGAAAGGTATTTTTTGTCTTGAATCGATTGCAAAAATTTTTCGTGATTTGTCATTTTTATTTTTCTCCTATTGCCAAAGTTTGTTTTACCTTGTTATTCACTGCATTTTCCAGGTCTTTATCAAGAGTTTCCCATTGAATAAAGCCAGGTGGAAGTGGTTTCGAGTGATCAATAAGAGCTTCTAAAAGCTCACGCACTACCCTTTTTTCCTCGGTAGACTCATTTAATTGCTTCCACATAGTATATGGCTTGTCTTTCTTCTTTTCTTCGCCAAAAATAGCCATCTCAAAGTCTTTTACCGAAGCTACGACACGAGCGCCAGCTACCGATCTAAGCGCCGTGTCTTTTATCTTTTGATTTTCAGTCCACATTCCATTGGTTTGGGCTCCATTTTTTGTTTCAATTGTTGGCATGTCAGAATCGTGAAGAATAGCGTAGCTTTGCCCAAAATGATTAAGAATTTTGCTTAACGGAACTAAGATTGCCTTACCTCTAGCCCGAATTATATGTACGTCCTTAAAGTCATCCGGGTACTCGCTGATGATAGTTTTAAAAGCTAGGTATTCTGTATCCCCTTCAACAAGTATGGTCTTTCCTCCAAAGAAAAATTCCGCTACATATGGGTCCCAAAGATTCAGCATTTTCAAATTCTCTTGTTCGTCTTTGGACAATTCGGCTTTGTCGGGCCGAAAAATCGTCGTACCCGAAATTTTGCCTGTTGAATCCGATTGCACTCTTACTACCGTCGTGTGGTCGCGAGAAAGGTCAATGAATATAGGAGAATGAGTTGTCACCATTACCTGCCAATTTGTATTTCCTTCTGCCAAATCATAGAGACTCTTACACGCCTCCCTAACGGCAGTCGGATGTAAACAAATTTCTGGCTCGTCAATAAGGAGTACATTGGGCCGCCTAGCCTCCTGGTCAGCTTTATCGTCCTGTTCGGCTTCTTCGTTTTTTGTCGACTTTGCCTTGCCGCCCCTTTTCTCTTTGGTTTCTTCGGCGAGCAATTTTAGTGCAGCCCACAACAAGGTCCTTTGGGCTCCACTTCCCTGGTTTTGAACGTCAGCCATATGTCCGCCGTCGGGGCCCATCAAAATTGAGGGGTTAGTTAGCAAAAGGTCAAAAAACTTGTCTTCGTTGTCGCTTGGAGAGACTTCAAACTTAACCTTGTATCCGACGAAAACCTTGGACACAAGAGACGTAATAGCTGTTTCAGCTTGTTCAACCCGGACTTTAGTCTCACTCATGATGTCTTTGTGAACATCCTTGTACATTTGCCTTAGTTTCCCAAATGCGGAAGAATTTTCGCTATCTTCGTCGGAGGCCGGGTTTGGCACCTTTTCCTTGACCCATTCAACTAGCAATTTCGCGACCGAGTCAGCTTGGGTTTTTGGAGAAGCAAACGCTTCAACTCTGTGCGGTTTCGGTCTTCGCGCTTTGGCAATATTGGGCGCACCCCATGGAACCTCTTTTGCCCAGGAATTGGTATTTCGATTCCAACCCTTTCGCTCAGGCTTGAAAGCTTCGTCCCACTGCCATTGTTCACGAATATATTCTTCCTTTGATTCATCCACTAAAATCCAGTCGGCTCCAGGCTTTTCGTCACCAAGCCAAGTCTCGAGCTCAATCGTCGGGCGATTTTCGGGATCGAACTTACCGTTAGGCAAGTCCTCTACAGTTATTGGCTTATGATCCATCACGTACTGATATGCACGAAGAATCGTGCTTTTTCCTACGTTGTTGGGCCCGACCAGAACCACTATACGATCTAACTCAATCGTGACACCTTCGTTTCCAATGCATCGAAAATTTCGGATGGTCAGTTTCTTTAATCTTGATCCGCTAAGACCAACTTCTTCTTTTGTCTCCGTTTTTTTAGCCATATTAGTTCCCCTTTAAAGTTGTATATCTCATTGCGTTTTTGGACCTTCAATAGTGTTGATTGAGCTAATTTCAAGCCCATCTATCTCTTGCAAAGACCTACCTGCGATCCCCTGCAAATCACCATACATCCCGACCGTCCCCTGCATCACACGCTCAATCTGCTCTTCCCGTTTCGCCCATTGCTTAGTAATCACTTTTCTCTCTCGGTCGAGGTCTTCTCGCATCGACGAAAAGGATTCCACAATCGCCTGCACCCGAAGCCGGAACCTTGGGCCGGTCAAATATTGGTAGACCATTTCCATTTTCGTTTGTTGGCCTTCGCTGGCTTGGCGCGCCGAGGCTACCTCAATAAGTGACTGTCGGAGGATCGTTGCAACGGGAAGAGATACCCTCGGATGCGCTGTCCAGACGCCCTCTACGGTTTCGAAGCCGTCGACGTCTTTCGGAAGGACTTGGCTTACGATAACGGCGATTTCGGCTTTTGCAGTTCGCTGATCCTCTCGGAGTTTCGGCAGCCAGGTATCGCTCCAATTTTTTGTGCGTTTTATTTCCCAAAGAATGGTGCCGCAGAATTGACCGAGCTGATTGATAACCCGCTGCAAAATGTCGCCACCGTGTTCCCCTTTTGGGACGGGCTCGATTTTATCGAAAGGGAATTTGGCTCTTAAAAGCGATTCCAATTCCAACTCCAAAACCTCGCCTTGAAGTTGTTGGGAGCCTTGATCGGACTTACGCTTCAGTTCCTCGATGGTTTTTTGCATCCCCGACATCATTTCGTCTTTTTCTTTCATTTTAAGGTTGAGTTGATCTTCGATTTCTTTTTTAGCTTTTTCCCGAATCGATCCGAGCGATTCCTGGATGCGTTTTTCGACCGTGACATCAACTTCACGTTTGGCATCGTCCAACTCACGCTGCTTTCGCAAAACATCGGCCTGCGCTTTTTGAGCGTCGGCGAGCTTGGCGTCCCGTTGTTGGATAATTTGCTGCTGTTCTGCCAATAGAGCATCCTTTTGTTGGATGTCGTTGGCCAAAAAAAGACGTGCTTTTTTGGATTCCTCCTCGGCAATTTTTGGGCGCTCTTGGCGTAGCCTCTCGGCAAACTGCGCGTTCAACGTCTCACGTGATTTGGCGAGGGCTTGCTCCCGTTCCAAAAGCGACTCTTCTTTTTTTGCAATCTCGGAGTTCTTTTGCGCCAATTGTTGTTGAAATTCTTTTCGAGTAGATTCAATGAGCGGAGCTGCTAGCGACTCGGTGAGCTTGATTTCGGTTTTGCAGCTTGGGCATAGTATCGTTGGCTCGGAAATATTCATATTTGTGGATTATATCAACCGAAAACGGTGCATTAACAGAACAATTTTCTAAATTGGGGCTATTATTATGTCCATGGCGCGTGTCCGAAAGAGTGGCCCGAGCGTATTGCTCATTCTCGGAGTCTTGATAATTGCGCCATTCGCGTTTGTTTTTGAAAAAACCGGCTGGCCTGGGCTGCTGCTAGTTGTCGGAATATTGGGTTTCGGAGGATATAAGCTGATGCAAAAAGCTAACGAAGGTAAGGACGACGAATACAACGAATTGATACTCAAAGTATTGAAGGTTCAGCTTAGACCGTCCGAGGCTCAACAAATTTATGGTCAATTGATCCGCAGCGCCCCAACGAAGGGGCAGTTGTTTCGACATACTCAAATGTTGGGGGAATCGCTAAATCTTGCGCTCAATTCGAAAAATCGGGACACGGCAGAATCTCGGATGAAATTTGCTGAGGAAAACTATTTCAAGATAAAAAGTTTGTTTGCCAGTGCCGCAAGGGAGGGCACCCTGGCGGAAATCGAAAAAACTTTTGCGGAAAGCAAGACTAATTTTCATACGAATCTATACATTAACGTGGCGGCTGGCTATGTCGAGAAAGCAAAAAAATTAAAGTCAGAAAAGGCGCGGGAAAAATATTTTTTGCTTGCGTCGCAGGTGCTCCAAGAAGGTCGCAATGATCCGTACTCCAACAAGGCAGTTCTTGATCAGAAGCTTAAAGAAACCGAATCTTTAAAAGGCTGATCAGAGGCGCTTAAGCGGTTTTTTGTTAAGCAAATCGATTTTCCGTTTCAAGCCAATCTTCGGATAAATCTTAGTCGCGGCGACAAAATCGGTGAGCGCGTTCTTCCCAAGACCGCAACGCTCATAAATTTCGCCGCGTATTCGAAACGCTTTTGCTTTTGCAAAATCAGAGATTTCGTCCTTAACGGCCCGAGTCAAAAGTTCGACGATTTCGGAGTAGTCCTCCAGATTCGTTCCCGTTTTCTCCTTCAGCTTTTCTTGCACAAGGTCAAGAAGCATGTAGCCATTTGCCGACTCCAACCAGGCTCTTTCCCAGGCCGGTTGATCTAAGAAAGTTCCGTCAAACGCAAACTTGTATTTCTTTTCTTCGAATTCCATAGAGAGTATTCGATGATTAACATCGAACGAATAACTTCTTGGCCAAAAGGGTGGCGAAAAAGCGGCGACGATTGTCTTCGAACGAAGGTCAAAAATCGTGACCTTATTACTGTCTTCATTTGCGCTATTGCATGTGTGGCAGGCTGCAAACGCGCCATCCTCGGAAATGTCCCCATTGTCCAAATTTGCCTCAAATTGCTTGCGGAGCAAGATTTTTCCTTCTGAATCGAAGGCATAGAATGTCCCTTGCAGCTTTTCAGCATCCATCCAATCATTCAGGACAAAATTCCCGTTATTTGAAATTTTTCCGTCCATTGGATTTGCTAGGTTTCCCTGAGCCTTTAGTACGCCGGATTCGAAAATCAAAAAATTACCAGAATGCCGATCGCCAATCGGTGACCAAGCAAGGACGAAATTGCCGCTTTTTGATTGGCTATACCAACCAAAAAAATCCGGGTTTTTGATTCGAATCATATCTGTCGTACTGAAGGAGAATTCTGTTTTTAGCGATTGCCCGGCAGGCCGTTCTGCAGACGGCTTTCGTGTAGAAAACCAAATGATCGCAAAAACTATTAGAACGGCGACAAGAAGGATTGCGATCATTTTGAAAGGTCTTCCAAGAGCCGAAGCAGGCCTGGCATATTAAACCGAAATTTATAGCAATTCCGATGATTGTGAATCTGAAACGCCCCTAGCGGAACCCCCTTATAACTTACGGAGCAGCTTTCGTTCCAAGTATCAACGGCTTGGCTAAATGAAAAAGCGGCTTGGTCCCATACAACGTGAGCGACGTCTTTCTTTCGAACAACCTTTGCTTCGAAGCTGTTGTTTTTCGAAACGTGATAAATCCACAACAAATAGTCGCACCCGAATAAATATTGGAGGTATCGCGCCATCATCACACCGGTCTTGGTGAGCGCCGCCTCTTTGAATTTTTTGTCGGAGAATTCGCCCGGGATTAAGTCGCCGAAGTATTTTAGAAACGTATTTTTTGAAGGCTGCCCAACTTCGGGCGGGCAAACCATTTTCCCCCAATTCGTTTTGACCGAAAGACTTAAGCCGTCCTTGAGGTAAAAGTCGACCTCGCTTTTCTTGCCCTTTCTTTCGGCATCCAGCTCCGCGCCGACATATTTTGCCGGTTTTGGTAATTGCTCGAATGCTTTCTTAAGAACGGGCAGAAGTTTTGTTTCTAGAGTTGGGTTATAGCGATTTCGGAGATTGGATGGGTAATGCAGTTTGAAAATCTCGCAAATGCATTTCTCGGCAGTGGCTCCGAGTGTCTCGGTTTTATCCTGCATAGACCGGAGAAGTTGGAGGAGTTTTTCGAGGTGGAACCGGAATTTATAACCGGTTCGGTTCTTGTGAACCTGAAATTCGCCGAGCGAGACGCCTTGATATTTCAGCGTATTGCTTTCAACCCATTGATCGAGTGTTTTGGTAAACGAAAAATCTTCCGCGTTCCAGTTATATTCAGGGATGTCCGCGCGCTCCAAAATCTCTGCTCGAAATGCACCGTCCTTTTTGTAAAGCCAAATCGTGAAGTCGGAAAGAAATAAAAAGTCCAAATAAATCGGCAACATTTTTTGCGCTTCCGCTATAACCAAGTTTTTGAAGACTTCCTTGCTGATCGGCGCAGAAAACAGATGCCCGAAATGACGAGTAAACGTTTCGTCGCCGGGTTGGCCGACGACATTTGCCGCCTGTTTTGACCCCTTTAAGTTTGTTCGTATAGAAAGAGTCTTTCCGTTTCTGAGTTCAAAATTTACGTAGGTTCGTTTGTTCGCTTTTTGCTGAATTTGTTCCGAGGTCTTGAAAAGGAGGGGCCTGCTGGGAATTTTTTCTAGGATGATTGTTAAAACGGGGCGCAGGGATTCGGCAAGTGCATTATTTGCTCTTTTTTCGAATTGCGGTGGAACATCAATTTTTGCCAGTTGGCAAATGACGACTTGGGCCGTAATTCCAAGTGTTTCGTTTGTCACATCTTTCGGCACGCTGCGTAACCTTTCGATTTATAGATTCATGCCCAACCGATATAATTGAATTATCCTATGAATTACATCGGTTCCAAATACAGCCTCTTGGACGAGATCGAAAAGATTCTCCGAGAAAACAGCGTTCCGATAGACGGAGTCGCCGTCGATCTTTTTTCGGGGACTGGCTCGGTCGCGCAATTTCTCAAAAAAATGGGGTTTGTAACGTACGCCAATGACTGGCAATTTTATTCTTTTGTCACCGTTGATTCCTTTGTTGGGCTAAATGACCTGCCGAAGTTTCGGGGGTTGGCGAAGGATTCGATG
>CAYGHZ010000067.1:0-10104 GCA_964349635.1 uncultured Candidatus Marinamargulisbacteria bacterium | reverse complement strand
GACGAATGTGGCTAAATTCTTCGGGCGTCGTAAGTTTTTCAGCCTCAAACGATTCAAATATTTTTAAAACATCCTTTCCCGTCGCTTTAGGAAAAGCGGCTTTAACGGTGCGATCGATCCATTGCGCCTTGGACGAAGGCACTTTAAGCAACCGATGAGTTTCGGTTAACGTCGACTTTATCAAAAGACGCACGGAATGCATCTTCTGGGCGTCGGTGGGTCGGACCGGTTGACTTCTGGGCACAGGGCTAATAGATTGAGCAGCCATCGATTGATTAATTCCACCTTTGCAGATGGTTTAAACCAATGAAAATTTTAGCCTTATTTTTACTTATGACATGCCTATTGGCCGGCTGCGGCAAAGCCACCCAAACCGTCACCGAAGCCACGATTACCAGCGATGGGTTTAAAAAAATCACCGTCAGCGGCATTTCGTTCGAATGGCGGGTCACCCAAAACGTGAACCTCGAAGGACGTGTATCCGCCCCGACGGACGGATGGGTCGCCGTGGGATTCAAGCCCGACACCCAAATGTTAAACGCCAACATCATCATTGGTTATGTGGATTCTGCCGCTCATGTCGTGGACGGGTTTGGAAACGGAACAACCAGTTGGACGCCGGACGGTCAAAACAACCTTCTGACCTCGTCCGGCACTTCATCCAGCGGGGTAACTACTATACGGTTTACCATCCCCTTAAATTCCGGAGATTCTCAGGATCGCGCGATTGCTTCGGGCGAAACGTTTCCCATTTGTTTAGCTTATGGATCAATGAAAAGCACTTCCAACCAATCGACTAACCAACACCAATCGAATACTCGAGCCACCACGTCCATCACCCTTTAACCGATGTTTAATCCTTCCTAAATGTTGGGAATCCGTATAATATACGGATATATAAACGGAGGTGGTTTATTGTGGCTGTGGCCGATAAAAGACTAAAAGAGAGAAAGGAGCTACTGTTCAGTCGCTCTGACATCGAGACAATTGAGACGGCGGCTGGATTTTTAGCTTTGAATGCGTCAGCTTTCATTCGAACTTCGGCTATTGAGAGGGCTCATCAGGTTCTTGCTTCGGAACACGTTACGAAATTAAACGATGAAAATTGGAAGAAATTTACTCGTACGGTAGCCACTTATAAGGTTCCCAATCGATATTTAAAAAGCAAAATGAAGGGTTTTTTACAAAACTACCGCGGTGATATCTGAGCTGCAATTTACAAATAAGCTGGGGCATTACGATAGAAATAAATTTGACTGCGGCGTCGATGCTTTAAATCGATACCTTCAGACCCAGGCCAGCCAGGACGTTAAAAAAGGATTGGCCGTTTGTTACCTATCCGTTTTGGAGTCTCAAATTGTTGGATTTTATACTTTAACGCAACACTCCATTGAACGAGAAGAATTCGAGACGAGCTTTAGAAAAAAAATTCCGCCGACCTATGCGATGCCAGCCACGCTCATTGGGCGACTGGCGGTTGCCCGCAAGTATCAAGGGAAGGGAATCGGCAATAAATTGCTCATGCACGCGCTAGGTAAAATTAATCAAGGTTCCTCGGTAGCCGGAACCGCGGGCGCGGTGGTCGTGGCAAAACATGATTCGCAAAATTTTTATCTCAATCACGGATTTGTAAAGCTATTGGGTGTCGAAAATAAATATTTTTTACCGATCAAGGTCATCCATTCGCTTTTTACGTCCGCTATCTTATAATATTCCTTAATGTCTCCGATTGATTTATTGTTAGGTTCTCTGATTTCAGTGACGTTGGCGTCGTTGATTTGGGTGAAGCGTCGCAAGAAAAAAAATGCGAAGGCCAAACATTGGAATCCGCTACTGGAATTATTTACTCAGCAAACCGTTCCCGCTGAAAAAACCCAACTGCCTCAGGAAGACCCTACTGCGACGGAACTGCCCTTTCAAAACTGCGCGATTATTTTTGGCACCAGCGGCGCTCCAACCACGTTTTTGATCCCCAATATTCAGCCGTTCCATGAACAACTTCCGGCCGTCTCCCGGAACTTGATCGAGGGCATTCGGCAGGCCACCGTTTTACTCAAAAAAGAAGGCTATCCGATGAAAATTCTATGCCCGCCGCATCATTCGAAAGACCATTTTATTAAGCCGGTATTAAACGAGAATTTTAGCTACAAAAGCACCCACCTCATTCAATTTCCCGTTAACTTCCTGAATCTCAATTAATTTTATGGAACTGTCGCTGATGGATCATTTGCGCGAGCTACGAAAGCGCATGATCGTTTCGTTCGTCGCCTTTTTGGTCTGCACCGTACCGGCCTATCTGCTTTATGACCAGATTTTTGCAATGCTGACACAGCCTTTAAAAGATATTGAACTAATTAACCAACGGAACATTCTCTACGTCACGTCCGTTTTTGAAGGATTTAATACCAAGATCCGGTTTTCGATTATTTTTGGATTAATTTTCAGTTTGCCTATTCACATCTATCAGCTGTTGCGATTTATTTTTCCGGGCTTAAAAACAAAAGAAAAACGAATGGTTTTGGTGGGTTTATTCAGCAGTTTTCTATTGGGATTATTGGGAATTTATGTAGTCTATTTTAATTTACTGCCCTACTCGGCCCAATTTCTCATTAACCGCGATTTCATCCCTCAAAACGTGGGTGTTTTGCTTAATTACACCCAAAATATGTTTTATATCTTTAATTTTCTTGTGTATTCGATTTTGCTATTCCAGTTTCCGATTATTTTGACCTTGCTGCTCTATTTAAATATCGTCTCGCGAAAATCGCTTTGGAAATCCAGCCGATATGCCGTCGTGTTTATTTTTGTGGTAGCCGCCGTTGTTACTCCCCCTGACGTCATTTCCTTGATTGGCGTTGCGCTGCCGCTCACCGCGCTATTTTTCTTAACCCTTGGCATTTCAAGGCTGTTTCGATGGGGAGAAGCCTGATGTTTGGCGTCAGCGAATTTGAGCTGCTCATTATTTTTTTGGCACTGATGATTCTGTTGAAACCGGAAGACATTCCGGTTGTGTTTAACAAGCTGGGGCGCTGGTACCGGAAATGTTTGCGGATGTACCACGGGTTTCTTGACGAAATAAATAAAGATAGTTAAGGTGGTCGCCATGATCGGAACCACAGAACTTATTATCATCGCGATTGTAATTTTTGTCCTGTTCGGTTCCGCCGCCATCCCCAAGTTCGCGCGGTCGTTAGGTCAGGCCAAGGGCGAATTTGAAAAAGGGAAAAAAGGGTCTGGAGACAAGGCGGAAAAGAAGCCCCGAAAGCCTCGCAAAAAAACGACTTAGTGCGTCAGCTCTAAAAGTCGGTGCGCCGCATGAATCAGAGAGATCCCACGCAACTGTTCCGCTTTTGCGGAGTTTTTAGATAGAATCAACACATCTCGCTTGTCTTTGCCAATTGAATCCGGCTTATTCGCCACAATAAAATCCAAATTCTTTTTCTTTAATTTTTCGCGCGCGCGCTTTTCCAGGTCTTGATCTTCCAGACAAAACCCAATCATCCGGCACGATTTCTTTTTTTTCGAAAGCCCCGCCAAAATATCCGGAGTCGGCTTGAGGTCGAGTTTCAGATTGGTGCGCTTGATTTTTGAGGCTTGTGTTTCAAACGCAAAATCCGATACTGCTGCTGCCATATAGAGTGCATCGGCCATACCCACCCGTTCTTCAATGGCTGTTTTCATGTCATCAACCGACTCGACCTTAACCACGTCCAGATGTGGATTTGAAAGAACGGGAACCGTCGAAATAAGGTCTACTTTTGCGCCCATAAATGACGCAACATGGGCGATCATAGACCCCAATTTTCCGGTCGACAGATTCGAAATCACGCGGACGGAATCCATCCGCTCGCGGGTTCCGCCGGCGGTCACAATAATTCGCTTGCCGGCAAGTGGCAACGGTTTTAGTAGCAGGCTTTGGGCTTTCAAAACGATCAATTCTAAATCGACCATACGGCCGATACCGACATCGCCAACCGCCAAGTCTCCGGTATCGGGCCCCAAAAAATGCACCCCATATTTTTTTAATTTGGCGATATTGTCCTGAATAATCGGATTGAGATACATTTCCGTGTGCATCGCGGGCACGATGAGTTTGGGTCCGGTAAACGCCAAAAACGCCGAGGTAAGGAGATCGTCGGCGATGCCGTGTGCACATTTGGAGATGATGTTGGCTGTGGCGGGCGCGATAACGAATACGGAGGCCGTTTTGGCGACTTCCAAATGGTTCATCGATACGACATTGAGCGCGGCTTCGGCCACAAAGTGATGCGCGTTTTCAGATAGAATCGGCGCCACAGAAAATCCGGCCTTAATCAGTTGGCGCGTTAGTTCGGGGGTTTTATAGGCGGCGATGCTGCCTGTGACGCCTAAAACCAGATGGGGCGTGTTCACCTACGCCGCCAATGATTTTGACTTCGGTTTCCCTTTTTCTTTCACAACCAGTTTCTTTTCCGCGCCATCGTCAACGGCTGTAACCGCCAATTCTTTATCTAGAAGTTGATCCATTTCGACCAATATGTGCTCGTCATCGATCGGCTTGTCTTTGACGACAATTCTGACCTTACCCTCTTCCACTTCTTTCATGGCGATATCAATCGGATAGTCCGCTGCGTTGGCATCCACTTCGATCATCGGCTTTACGCCTTCTTTTAATTGCTTTGCGCGCTTTGCTACCGCGATGGCGAGCAAAAACTTGTTGGGGATCATTCGGATTAATTTGGGTAAATCGGGCTGAAGTTGTTTCGGACCAAACTTTGGCGTTGACATCGTATTACTCCTTTTTATGGTGGATATAATTCACAATATCTTGAACCGTAGCGTCGACGTCATTGTTGACGACAACCTGATCGTAAGCTTCGCTCAGATTAAGTTCTTTTTCCGCTTGAGTCAACCGTATGCCTAGATCGGCGTGATTTTCGGTATTGCGTTGCTTCAGCCGCTTGAGCAGCTCTTCCGGGGATGGAGGCGCAATAAAAATCGTGATGGCGCCCGGGATTTGCGTCCGCACTTTTTGGGCGCCTTGGGTATCAATTTCTAAAATAATGTCTTGGCCGGATTGAATTCGGCGTTCGACTTCGCTGCGATAGGTGCCGTAAAGATTGCCATGCACCTCGCACCATTCCAAAAAATTGTTATTGTCGACCTGCCGCAAGAATTCGTCGCGGCTGACAAAATGATATTCCCGCCCGTCTACCTCGCCTTGGCGCGGCGCGCGGGTGGTAACCGATACCGATAGCTCGAATTGCGGGTGCCGTTCCAGCAACTGGCGAATCACCGTTCCCTTACCTACCCCCGAGGGGCCCGAAATAATGATCACGGATCCGCGTTTCATTGGCCCAATTCTTCAAAAAAATAAGCGGAAGCGTGAATGCCTTTGTAATAGCGATCCAAGCTAAACCGTTCGTTGGGGGCATGGATGCCGTCGTTGGGAAGATTGAATCCCATGAGTACGGATTGCAACCCCAATAATCGTTGAAAATCGGCGACTACGGGAACCGTGCCGCCTTCGCCTTGGAAGATCGGTTTGCGGCCAAAGGATTTTTCGATGGCGCGCATGGCGGCTTGGACGGCAACGGACTCGGTTTTGACGCGAACCGGCCAGCCGGAGGGATGGAATTCGTTAAACGATACTCGGACGGATTTTGGCGCGATCTGCCGAATATAGGCTTTGAATTTAAATAAAATATCGTCCGGATTTTGGTTGGCTACTAGTCGCATACTGATTTTGGCCATTGCCTTCGATGGGATCACCGTTTTTGCGCCCGGCCCGATATAGCCGCCGACAATCCCATTGCATTCCAATGTCGGACGCAACCAGCGCCGCTCCAGGCTGTTGTATCCTGCCTCGCCCACTAATTCTTCCGCGCCAACCTCGTTGCGATACGCTTCTTCGTCGAACGGTATATCCACCCGATCCGGCAATACCTGGTCGTAAAATCCCGGGATCGTAATCCGTTGATCATCGTCTTTTAGATTAGAAATAATTTTGGCCAAGGCCTGAATCGGATTGGGTACCGCGCCGCCTTGTTGGCCGGAATGCAAATCGGATTTACAGCCTTCGACTTCGACTTCCAGATACACCAGGCCGCGCAAACTGGTACAAAGCGACGGTTGATCCGGGCCAAACATCGGCGTATCGGAAATTAACACGACATCCGCCCCCAACAGCGTTTGGTTTTTTTCGACAAACGGCGCCAGATGCACGCTGCCGATTTCTTCTTCGCCCTCAATCAACACTTTAATGTTAACCGGCAATTTTCCGTTTTTTTTGAGAAGCGCTTCAATCGCTTTTAGATGGCAGAAGACTTGTCCCTTATCGTCGGACACCCCTCTGGCATACAGATACCCATCCCGGATGGTCGGCTCGAACGGCGGAGACACCCACAATTCCAACGGCTCCGGCGGTTGTACGTCATAGTGCCCGTAAAATAATACCGTGGGCTTTCCCGGCGCGTGTAACCATTCGCCATAGACAATGGGATGACCGTCTGTGGCAAATTGTCGGACGTTTTCCAAACCGATATCGGTCAAATGGCCTTCCAGATAGTTTGCGCATCGCAGAATATCGGCTTTGTGCTTGAGATTCGCGCTGACCGAGGCGATAGAAAGGAACGTATTTAGTTCGTCTACTACGTGTGTTTTATTGAATAGCATCGTCTTTGATAAATTCCGTAAACGGCTCCACTGCAAAAAAGCCGAGGCTTTCATAGAGATGGATCGCAGATTCGTTAGTGAGAGTGACAGCCAATCCTATCATTTCGTATCCCAGCTTGGCCAACTCCACCATACTTTTATGAAACACCAAGCGTCCGTAACCATGTCCGTGATAGTCCGGATGTACCGCCACGTCAAACACCCATGGCACGCGCTCGATGCCCCAACACGGAATCTCTACCACCATGCATAACCCCACCGGTTCGCCGCGCAAAGTAATAAATTGACTGGCCGGTTGGACGACGGGTCCGTATTTACCGCTAAAGACCATGCGCTCCAATTCCATTCGTTTGTCCAGGCTACGCAAATCGGGAGCATGTTCCTGGTCTTTGCTGATCTTATGGGCTTCCATGCTGATGGGACTGGAAATCGGCACCTTATCAACCGTAATATCTTCGAATCCGATAATGGGATCAACCTCGGCCAATTCAGGAACCTGGGTTTGACGCAGATCTAACGCCATTCGCTGGCGCGGATTTTCAAAAAAGCCTTTTCGGAGCAAAATTTCCCGGTAGTCGTCAGTGGGAGAAAAATGAATCAGTTCAGCCAACACTTCTTTTAGAGCGCCCGATTGCCACAGCCCGTCAATCAGCGCCTCTTTTTCGATGTCGCCTATGGTATGCAGCACCATATTGCCGTAGTGATGTCCGACTTTTTCTACCCAGGCGATCCCCAACGGCAGCTTGCCGTTGAACATCATGATGCCTTCGATTTTTCCCTCGCCCACCATATCCATCTTTTGTTTGAGCGTCTCGCCGATTCCGGGAACGCCGTTTTTTTCTATCCAAATACGATCGATATCGGCGATAAAAATACCGCTTTGGGCGATGCAGGATTTAAGGTCTTTGCAGGAAATATCCATTGAGTCGACAATACCCATAAACCACTATAATTTAAACGTTTTTTTGATAAATTCCGCTTTTCGGAAAATGGGCTCCGGGCTAACCATTGGGTACGACTTTATAATCCAATCGATAATTTTCCCAGCTTCTTTTGTGTTTTTGAGCTCGAGGTCCATCAGCGCAATCGTTACCAGATGTTCCCAGATCGTTTGATCGCCGCAGTATTTAATATATTTTTTGGCGCATTCCACCGATTTTTTGTAGTCTTTTTGATGCCCGTAAAGACGCGCCAGCTCGCTAAACGCGGGCGGAAATACCGGCGATGTTTTCAGAATGTTTTTAAAACACGATTCCGCTTTCTCTATTTGTCCCATTTTCATGAAACTTTTGCCTTGAATTAAATATCCGGCCAAACTGATCGATCCGTAGCTATCGATGGTTTTCTGGGCATAGGCGATGGCTTGCTCGTAAAGGCCTGCCTCCAGACTGCGCGCCGCCAATTGGATATTTAGGTAGTAGCTTTCTTTTTCTTCGGAGCTTAAATGGCCGATGTCGAAGTCTCTGATATTGATCTTTTCCATCAACACATGGATTTTTTCGTAGCCGACATTGGGAAATAATTGGCGAAATTTTTCTTTGGGCGGATGCTCGCCCTTATAAAGAACCAAAAGCTGCGTTTCTCCCTCTTTATTTTTGGTAATAAACGACTTTTCGGTAAGTGACCGTAAATAAGGAAAATAAACCGAATAAAAACATGCGGCGCCGTAATGAGACACCAGTCGATCCAGATGCAACTTGGCGTTTTTTCTGGAAAATCCGAAATCATGGATCAGCATCATCGATTCTTCCGGCATTTGCTTCATGATTTTTTTAATCGCTTGTCCCACGCGATAATCGAAATTAAATCGGGCCGATTTGAGCGTCGCGGCGAAAGTTTCCAACTCTTTTTTTTCGCCCGGATACCAATTTTTAATTTGGTTTATCGGAACCCATACCCGCTCTTCGCGAATCCATTTTTTAAATGCGGGGGCCAGGATGCGAACGCGTTCGTCGTTGCCGCTTTGCAATAAATCGCGAATATCGTCGGCCTTAAGAATTTTAGGAGGAAACGTGGTGGTATCCAAAATGACGGCGTTGTCGGGAATGAGGGTGCGAATTTGGATTTCGTAGAGTTGGCCCTTTTTAACGTCGATATGACGCGCGGCCAGGGAATCCAGCAAATAGGACATGATTACGACAGCGGGCTTTTCGTCTGGCTCAAAATGAGGGTCAAGCACATTCATCCACTTGATCGAAAGCCGGGATCGTTTATGCGGCCACTGGTCGACCATCTGTTTGGAATACTCGGTCACGGTCCAATGAACCCGCTTGTAAACCGACGGGTAGTTTACCTTCAAAATATCCAAAACATGTTTAGACAACATCCCCATCCCGGCGCCACATTCGAAGATTTGAAGATCCGGTTGTTTTAGTTCGGCGATCAGGCTGGCAATGCGACTTGCGAATATTTTTCCGGTACTTAGGCTAAACGGAATATCCTCTAAAAAGAAATTACTGATGCCCCACTCCCACGACAACGAGGACAGGCGCATTTTGATCGTTTCGAAACGCGAAACGGGACCTTGAACTTCGATCAACGGATTGAGCGTTGGATGAGCACCGCGTCGGCCAGAGTCAACGCCACCATCGATTCAATCACGGGCACCGCGCGTGGGCAAATGCACGGATCGTGGCGGCCTTTCACTGAAATTTCGGTTTGATTCGGCTGTGTATCTACCGTTTGCTGGGTTTTGGAAATCGACGATGCGGGTTTTACCACGGCGCGAAGGACGATGTCCTCCCCATTGGAAATTCCGCCCAAAATCCCTCCCGAATTGTTGGTTCGAGTTCGAACACGATCGCCTTCGGCATAAAATTCGTCGTTGTTTTCAGAGCCTCGCATCGTAGCGCTTTTAAAACCTGAGCCGATCTCGACGCCCTTGATTGTTCCGATAGACATAACGCCGTAGGCCAGACGCGCATCTAACTTATCAAATACCGGATCGCCTAGACCCGGCGGACAGCCTTTGACGATAATTTCGATAATTCCACCCACCGAATCGCCCTGCTCGCGTGCGGCTTCGATCAGCCGGATCATCTCTTGCGCTTTTTTGGTATCCGGACAACGCACCGGATTTTTTTCGATCTCATTAAAATCGATTTTTTCCGCATAAATTCCGGCGACAGCCAACGTATAGCCGGTTATCGAGACGTTTTGAGTGTTAAGAAATTTTTTGGCGATAGCGCCCGCCGCAACGCGGCAGGCCGTTTCACGGCCCGACGACCTCCCACCGCCGCGATAATCGCGAATTCCATATTTTTTAAGAAACGTAAAATCAGCATGTCCGGGTCGAAACACGTCTTTGATTTGGGAATAGTCTTTTGATTTCTGATCTTGATTGCGGATCAAAAGCGCAATCGGAGCGCCGGTGGTTTGGCCTTCGAAGACGCCGGACAAAATTTCTACGCGGTCTTCTTCATTTCGAGGACTTGTGATAGTGCTTTGACC
>CAYGHZ010000066.1:0-10120 GCA_964349635.1 uncultured Candidatus Marinamargulisbacteria bacterium | reverse complement strand
TCATTTAATTTAGGAAAATCGCGCCTATTGCGACAAGGAAACGATATAACGTTGGTGACCACGGGCGGAATTTTGGCAGAGGTCTTGGCGGCGGCGGATGCTCTGAAGGAAGAAGGACTTAACGCGTCCGTTCTTCACTATCACACCTTAAAGCCCTTTGACGAAAAACAGCTTTTGGAATGCGCGCGAAACACCGGCGGGATAGTCACCGTGGAGGAGCATACCATCCATGGCGGATTGGGTGGGATGGTATCGGAATGCCTGCTTGAAAATGCCGTTATGCCGCGGGCCTTCCGTCGCGTGGGGTTGCGGGAAGGTTTCTCATCAAAAGTCGGAAGTCAGTCTTATCTTCGATCCATCTACAATATTGACAGGGTAGCTATAATTTCAGCTGTACGGTCTTTAAATAAAAAAAGCGAGGGAAAATATTATGAGTTTTCGAGTACCGTTCGTTAATTACCCGCTCCACTACGAAAAAATTAAAACCGAAATCGACCGGGAAGTCGGAAGAATTTTATCGACCGGCAACTTAATTCTTCGCAAAGACGTCGACGACTTCGAAAAACGGATGGCGGATTTTATCGGCGTTCCGTATGCCGTCGGCGTTAGCAGCGGAACGGACGGGCTGATTTTGGCGCTCAAGGCGGCAGGAATTGGCGCGGGGGACGAAGTGATTACCGTCGCTCACACATTTTTAGCCAGCATCGCATCGATTGCGCATGTCGGAGCGACGCCGATTTTGGTGGACGTTTTAGATGACTTCACAATGAATCCCGATTTGGTAGAGGCGGCCATCACCAAAAATACAAAAGCGATCATGCCGGTGCACTTTAACGGGCGGCTGACCCGCATGGATAAGATTAAGGCATTGGCGGAAAAATATAATTTAAAAATTATTGAAGATTCGTGTCAGGGGTTGGGCGCATCGTACAAGGGGATAACGGGCGGAGCTTGGGGAGTGGCGGCGGCATTTAGTTTCTATCCCGCAAAGATTTTGGGCGCGGCAGGGGATGCTGGCTTGGTGTCGACCCACAGTCAAGAGGTCTATGAAACCGTTCGTCTGTATCGGGATCATGGCCGAAAAACAAAAGATTTATTTGAATTTTTTGGGTATACCAATCGCATCGACAACCTTCAGGCGGCAATTCTCAACGTTAAACTAAATTATCTGCCGCAATGGATCGAACGGCGCAGAGAAATTGCTCAGATTTATATTAAGGGGCTTTCGTCGATGTCAGAATTGAAATTGCCTTATTTCGACGGCGAAAATCATCATGACACGTTTCAGAATTTTGTGGTTCGTATTTCAAATCGCGATGAGTTTGCCGGTTATCTAAGGGACAACGGGATAGAAATCTTGGTGTCAAATCCGTTGCCCAATCATAAGCAACCCAAGTTGGGCCTTACTCATTTTTCTCTTCCGATGACGGAACGCTTGTCGGGCGAAGTCATATCGTTGCCGATGTATCCCGAGTTAACCGACGACCAGGTTAACTATGTCGTCGAAACGATTGGGAAATATTTACTTAAGACACCGGCACTCGCGTTACAGGATAAGGCTTAGACGCAATCTCAAGTACTCGCTTCTTGACGATGTCCTGAGCGGCGTTCTGAGAGAGTTCGGCCAATTCTGAAATGTCGTGCAAGACTTCAAATCGGTTATGAACGGTCGGCTCGGCGATAAATATCTTTTTATTCGAGGTAACTTGTAGCGCTTCGCGTTGAAAGAACAGTTCCTCATGAATTTTTTCGCCGGGACGCAAACCGATAAATTTGATTTCAATATCTTTTCCCGCTTCCAGTCCGGAAAGATGGATCATATCCTTGGCGAGGTTTACAATTTTAACCGGGTCGCCCATATCCAAAACAAAGATTTCTCCTCCCTGACTTAGGGAACCGGTTTGTATCACCAGGCCGACGGCTTCGGGAATAGTCATAAAAAACCGAGTCATGTCCGGGTGGGTGACCGTAATGGGGCCGCCGGACGCAATTTGTTTTTTAAATAACGGGATCACGCTCCCGTTCGACCCTAAGACATTGCCAAAGCGAACCGCGGCGAACGTGGTTTGGCTCTGTTCGGCCATGACCTGCATCAGCACTTCGCAAATCCGTTTAGAAGCGCCCATGCAGTTAGCCGGATTTACGGCCTTATCAGACGAAATGAGAACAAATTTTTTAGTCTCGTATTTGTCCGACAATTCCAATACGTGCTGCGTCCCCACAATATTGTTGAGCACAACTTCGCTGGCATTAAATTCCATCAGGGGGACATGCTTGTACGCAGCGGCGTGAAAGACGATTTGCGGTCGATATTCGGAAAAAATGCGTTCGAGGCGAAACGAGTCTTTAACATCGGCGACTAACGGGACAAGCTGCGTCCCGGTTGATTTCTGATTGGACAGATCCATCTCGATTTCGTAAACCCCGTTTTCGTTATTATCCAACAGCAGCAATTGTTTTGGAGAATAGCGAAAGATTTGCCGGCAAAGCTCGGAACCAATCGATCCGGCGGCGCCCGTAACCATAACTACCGAATTGGCCAAATAATCTGAAATGGATTGAGGGTCTGTCTGAACGACGGATCGGCCCAATAAATCTTCGATCCGAACCTCACGAATCTGGTTCAGAGAAACACTCCCGCTGATAATGTCGTAAAGTCCCGGAGTGATCCGAAACTTTACTTTTGCGGACTCGCACAGGGTAACGATCCTACGAATATCTTTGCCTTGCGCCGAAGGAATGGCGATCACGACTTCGTGGACAGTGTGCAAGTCTACCAAATGCGGAATATCCATTGTTCGACCCAAAATTGGCGCCTGGTGAATCATGTGCCCCAGTTTATTGGGTTTGTCGTCCACGAAGCCGACCAAGCGGTAATTAAGAGACGATTTTTTACTGATTTCTCGTGCAATCAGGTCGCCTGCGTCACCGGCGCCAACGATCAAGACGTTAATTTTGTCGGTTTGTTCAGAGTCCGGCGAAGACATCAAATGATCACGATAAAGCCGTAACGCAACGCGGCTTCCTCCCACAAGAATCAGGGTAAACGCCCATTCCAGTATAACCAGACTCTTTAAAGGAAGAAACGCGACCGTAATCAACGATCCGATTGTAACGGCTTTGACCAAGGCAACAATCGAATCCAACGACGCATAACGCCAGAGAAAATTATAGAATCCGTAGAACCTGAACATGATATGGCGAACGAACACCAATGCCAAAATAAACCAGCCATATTCGACGATCGCCGCCTGCGAATCGATAAAAGAAAGCGCAATTGCAAATGACGCGAAAGTTAAAGTCGCATCGCCGACGGTCAAAATAATTTTGCGCTGCGCAGGACTGATGATCTCTATGAGATGGGTCGTAAGTTTTTTTTCAAACACGGCTGTATTTCTTGGCGTTTGTGCCCCTGCCAATCACATAATAATCAAAACCTGCGCTTCGCAATTGCTTGGGCGAATAGACGTTTCGCAAATCAAGAAACAATGGCGATTTCATGGTCGATTTCAACCGGATCAGATCCAGTTCTCTAAATACGTTCCACTCGGTCACTAAAATAACGCCGTCGGCATGGTCCGCAACCGCGTACGGGTCGGCCGCGAATGTGATTTTTTTTCCAAACAGCTTCCTGCCGTTTTCCATGGCTTCGGGGTCATAGATTTGAATCGATGCGCCCTTGTCGAGCAGATCTTGAATGATGGTCAGCGCCGGCGCCTCGCGAATATCGTCGGTGTTGGGTTTGAACGCCAGGCCTAATATACCAAAAACGCGACCGGACAATCCGTCGGGAAAATGGCCGGAGAGTTCCTTGGCGACAAACCGTTTTTGAAAAGCATTTACTTCCTCAACCGCCTTCACGATTTTCAGGTCGTACCCGACCGTTTCAGCGATGTGAATCAGCGCGGTGGTGTCTTTAGGGAAACATGATCCGCCGTAACCGGGACCGGGATGTAAAAAATATTTTCCGATGCGCCCGTCAGTCCCCATGATTTTGGAGATATCGCGAACGTCGGCGGAAAGCCGATCGCATAAATTCGCCATCTCGTTGATAAACGAAATCTTGGTGGCAAGAAACGCGTTCGCGGCATATTTAGAAAGTTCGGCTGTTTCAAGCGAAGTCTTAATAATAGGAGAATCAAGGCGATACAACGGCGCATAAAGGCTAGCCAAGCTGTCCACGGATGCATCATTTCCGCCGCCAATGACAATGCGGTCAGGTCTCAGGAAATCTTCGATGGCGGATCCTTCTCTCAAGAATTCAGGGTTGGATAAAACGGACACGCGGTCGTCGGACAAGCCCTTGTCCGCCAATAGTTTCACAATCTTTCGCCCAGTGCCCACCGGTACGGTACTTTTAGTCACCAGAATTTTTCGGTCTTTGGAAGACTTCAAATAAGTTGCAAGCTGTTCGACAACCGAAAAAACGGACGACGTGTCGGCTTGTCCGTCCGACGTCGATGGCGTCCCCACCGCGATAAAAATCATATCCGAATTTTTAAAGGCGTCAGAAAGTGACGTGCCAAATTTTAGGCGGCCGGACTCAAAGTTCCGATGAATAAGCTCGGTCAATCCTGGCTCATAAAACGGCACTTTTCCGGCTGTTAACGACTCGATTTTGGAATGATCCTGATCAACGCACAAAACAACGTTTCCCAAGTCCGAAAAACAAGTCCCGGTGACTAAACCCACGTAGCCCGTACCTATTACGCTTATTTGCATCAGGTCACTTTCTTAAAACAAAAAATTTGGCGGAAAACAGATGCTAGCATAATATGGTAAATACGTGAAAAACGCAAAAAAATATAGCTATTTAGTAACCGGGGGAGCGGGGTTTATCGGCTCAACTTTGGCAGCGACTTTAACGAATCTGGGACACCGAGTCAGAGTCCTGGATAATTTTTCCGGCGGAAGAACCAATGCCATCGATTCCGCCGAAATTCTCGAAGGGGATATTAGAGATTTTAAGAAGTGTTCCGACGCGTGCAAAGACATCGACTTTGTCATTCATCTCGCCGCGTTGGTATCCGTTCCCGAATCGGTGACGAATCCTCGCCTTTGCCATGAGGTGAACGTGACGGGAACATTGAATATGCTGCTGGCGGCGAAAGAGGCCGGGGCCCGCCGATTTGTACTGGCGTCATCCTGCGCGGTTTACGGAGATTCTCCCGAATTCCCAAAACGAGAAGATATGCTCCCCAACCCCAAATCACCCTACGCGGCAAGCAAATTGGCCGGCGAATATTATTGTTCCATTTTTAACGCCAATTACGGGCTGCCGACGGTTGCGTTGAGGTATTTTAACGTGTTCGGGCCTCGGCAAAATCCCAAGTCTGACTATGCGGCCGCCGTTCCCAAATTTATTACCGCATTTTTAAAAAATGAGTCGCCAACGATATTCGGGACGGGGCATCAAACCCGCGATTTTGTGTTTGTCGGCGACGTGGTCTCGGCCAATATAAAGGCGTGTGAACGGGGACAAGAGGCCTTAGGCAAGGTGGTGAACATCGGTTCCGGAAAACGGTCTTCCATCGAAGACCTCGCCAAAGAAATTAAAAATAGAACCCAAAGTTCAGCCGAAATTCGTTATGCGCCGGAAAGGGCCGGAGACGTAAAGGACAGCTTGGCAGATATAACGCTAGCCAAACGCTATCTCGAAATCGAGGCGCCCACTTCATTAGAAAAAGGCCTGGAAGAAACCATCGCATGGTACAAAACGCAGCGCTAGACTGGCTCACTACCCAACAAGACACAATGGCCAGCCTGGTCGAAGAATGGGCCAACGTCAATTCCCATTCCTATAATACGGTTGGTCTCGATTGCATGGCCGAATTTATCAAAGAAGCCTTTTCCTCTTTAGAACCGGAAGTCGTTCAAACAACGGTCGGTCCGCAGGAGACCTTGGATGACAAAGGACAGGCCGTCTCTAATCCGTTAGGGGATGTTCTTCAATTCATCAAACGACCGGATGCGCCCATTCAAGTGTTGTTATGCGGACACATGGACACAGTCTATGAAGAAGACAGTCCCTTCCAAAAATGCCACAACATCGAACCCAATATCTTGGGTGGCCCGGGTGTCGCCGACATGAAAAGCGGCATTGTCATTATCCTAAAAAGTTTGCAGGCGTTGGAGCAAACTTCGTTGGCCTCAAAAATCGGTTGGGAAGTGATTCTGACTCCGGACGAAGAATTGGGGTCTCCTGGCTCTTATAAATTGTTGCAAGAACGCGCAAAAAAACATCAAATCGGACTGGTCTTTGAGCCCAGCTTGCCTGACGGATCCTTGGTAAGTCAGCGCAAAAGTTCATCGTATATTACCGCCATCGCCAAAGGAAAAACGGCGCACGCGGGGCGCGACTTTGCTTCCGGCAGAAATGCGATTGGCGCGCTGGCGATGTTCTTGTCGCTCATCCAAAACATCCCGATGGAACATCTCACGATCAACCCCGGTTATATTTGGGGCGGAGGCGCTCTGAATATTGTTCCGGATCATGCGATTTGCAAAATTAATATTCGCACCCAAGACATCGAGCACATGCAAGAGACCCTCAGAGTCTGCGACCAATTTGCGAAAGAAGTAAGCGCCCAAACCGAAGTCGCGATCGAGGTGCGTCGCAACGTCGTTCGTCCGCCAAAAATTTTTGATGCAAAAACTGAAAAATTGTATGAGCAGTTAAGAGAGTGCGGGAAAGAGTTGGGTCTTTCCATCGATTGGCGAGCGTCGGGCGGCGTATCCGACGGCAACTATTTGGCGGCGGCGGGATTGCCAACAATCGATACCCTGGGCGGACGCGGTGGCAATATTCATACCCACGGCGAATTTCTGATCACCGACAGCCTATCGGAACGGGCTAAATTGGTCGTATCGTTTTTAGTTCGTTTAGCTACGGCCCAATAAATATGCCTTCTCGAAACCTGCCTTGAGAAACTGTCGTTTTTCCGTCGGCGCCGGTCTCGGTTCGTTTTCCCGGGCCGTACAATTGGCTCTCAAAAAATGAGCCCTCATCCGTAATCATTGTTACCGGCGATCCTTTGGGGCGAGTCTCTACACGTACCCCGTCGGAGCCCTCTAACTCGTCGCTTTGAAATGTGCCTGACCAGGTTACCGTTGTTCCATCGGGATGAACTTGGTTCCGTTTGCAGTTAGGGCCGTTTAATTCGTTGTTGGAGAAGGTGCCTTCGTAAGTGGTTTTGGTGCCGCTGACAACCGAGGTTGTCAAAATTCCTTTCACAAGTTTGCCGTTATCGAACCAGCCTTCTTGGCGAACCCCCGCCCTCCAATTTACCAATGCGCCGAGCCGATGCGGAACCAGCGTCCTTGTCATTCCGGAGGGATGAACGCAGCCTGTGTAGGTTGATCCATCTATCAATTTGAAATTTTCTTTGCAATGGAGTCCGTCCCTAGTCGCCAATTTGGCTTCAAGATTTTTGATAAATTCCGGATTTTTAATGAGGAGGTCTTTGGTATTTGATGGCAATGGACTGAATTTCTTCTCAAGTTTTTCCATGAGAGCATCGGCCTTCTGATGGGTGTCGAAAAGTTCCTTGCTTTTAATATCAGTGGGTGAAAATCCATGCAGATACTTTTCGGATATGCTTATTAATTCCGGCGGCATCGTGTTGGGCAAAGCCTGGCCTACGGTGCTTTTAGGTGCGGGTGCAGCTGCGCCAGCGTCCTTTGACGCGCCTGTTCCTTTCGGAAGATAGTCCGCAGATGACCCTGATCCCCCTACGCGCATAGTTACCCTCCAATCTATCTAAATTAGAATTACCCAGTTTCAGAATTCTTAAACCTCCGATCGGGAAGTATCCTTTTCATATACTCCATCCGAGGCGTTTAAGTCTGTCTTCTTTTAAAGTCCTTGGGACACTAAACGGGTGAAGTCAGGATAAATTTGCCGTCTCGAAACGTACCTTCGGTAACCCTCGTTGAGCCGTCCGGGAGAGTTACCGTGCACATTCTTCCCGGTCGTCCGGTTAACTTGTTATTTTGAAATGGGCTTTCAAGAACGACTGTTGTTCCATCGGGGCGAGTCTCTGTGGCCCTTCCTCCCGGTCGTCCGGTTAAGTTGTTATTTTGAAATGGGCCTTCAAGAACGACTGTTGTCCCATCGGAGTAAGTATCTGTGCGCCTTCCTCCCGATCCGGTTAACTTGTTATTTTGAAATGAGCCTTCAAAAACGACTGTTGTCCCATCGGGGCGAGTATCTGTGCGCCTTCCTCCCGGTCCGGTTAACTCGTTATTTTGAAATGAGCCTTCAAAAACGGTTGTTCCCCCACCAGAGTAAGTATCTGTGCGCCTTCCTCCCGGTCCGGTTAACTCGTTATTTTGAAATGAGCCGTCGAGAGTAATTATTCCTCCCGGATCATGAATATTTGTCCAAGTCCCATTAACAAAGTCGCCGTCTTTGAACCAGCCTTCCTGAGTAGATTTATCGTCACGTTGCAGTATGCCTAAACGGTGGGGAAAGGGGGTTCTGCTTAATCCGGCGGGGTGAGTGAACCCCGTATATAGTCCATCCGGGGTTTTTAAGTCCTCTTTAAAGGTTAGTTCCTTCTTGGCTGCCAGTTTTTTTTCCAGGTCTTTAGCGTATTCCGGATTTTTGGCGAGAAGATCCTTTGCGTTTGAGGGAAGTTTTGCGGCGTTCTTTCCAAGTTTTTCTAAGAGGCTGTCGGCTTTCTGAAGATTTGCGAAAAGTTCGTTACTTTTAATGTCGGTGGGAGAAATGCCATGCAAATAGCGTTCCATAATACTTGTTAATGGCAGTGGCATAGTATTGGGCAACGCCTGGCGCAGGACAGAGGCGGGACGGATTGGAGGGGGTGCGGGACGCTTGGCCGAAGCGCTAGACTTCAGTGCATCTGCCTTTTTTGGAGCCGGGCCTGCCGCCGGGCCGGATCCGACAATATTCATGATTATCCCCCTTCAATTAGAAGTAATAAATGCCCGTAAACCGGATTTCTTAAACGTCCATTTTTAACCCGTCTAGCACAAGGCGACATTCCGCTGCAAACATAGGATCAGAAAAATCGATTTCACTTAGCGTGTCCCGGTAGTGTTTGCCAATCCATTCTTTTAATTCTTGGTACAGCGATTCCGAAAACAGAAAAGATGTTGGAATGCTCTCAAATTCTTGTTGGGTTAGCACCACGCGAAGCCGCAAGCACGCCGGCCCGCCGCCATTATCCAAACTCTGTTTAAGCGACACGAAATAAATCGGAAACGGCATCAAATCCAACACCGGATGCCCCTTGCATGTTTCCGGGCAAATCAAGGCAGGTAGCGAGGGAAGTAATTGCGAATTAAAAAAATACGTTTTAACCGCTTCATCCAAGCTCATCTGCTCGCGCGTAATTTTGATTCCGGGAATAGGCGGATCGTCGACAAAGGCGTCTTCGTGATACACAAAAAAACCGCCGCCCCCAAACGAAATCACATCATTATGAAATACACCGGCATCGATAGCCTTTGGGTTTTGTTGCGCAAATAACACATTTTTTAGCTGATGCGTTCGCGCAATTTCCTCCAACGCCTCGCGGCTTTGCCGAGCCGGAAACCGTTTTCCATCTTTGCCATAAACAAACAGATGAAGGCCGCTTGAAAATCGAATCGTATTGGCTGCTCCTTCGTCCTTGGCCGCTGCCGGCGGATGATGGACAAAATAGCGGGGATCTGCGAAGAATTTTTTGAGCAATTCTTCTGTATACGGCGCTTCAATCGATCGGTGCGGCGTGGCACTCATATTGGCCGGCGTAATATGAACTTTCCCATCGTTGCAATCCGGCGATGGGCTAATATGCGCGGCATTGGCCATCCACATCGACGACGCTGACCAGATGCCATTAAGCGGGCGAGGGTGAGGCGGAAACACAGCCTGCTTCACGCCCAAATCTGCTACCAACTTCATTTTTTCAAGACCTTCCAACGCGGCTTTTTTGGGCGAGGAAACACGGCCTTTGTGCGCCATCGAGGGCACATTGCCATACGAAAGCCCGCCAAAATAATGGGTGGGGCCAACCAGTCCGTCGATGTTGAGTTCGATCATAGGTGTAGTATACCCAATTGTAATATTGCCAAACCATATTTAAGATAATGGGAAAATGGGGGAGCATCACAA
>CAYGHZ010000065.1:0-10192 GCA_964349635.1 uncultured Candidatus Marinamargulisbacteria bacterium | reverse complement strand
CTATTATATTGGCATAAGTTATAATAAAAAGACAGAGGCCACTTAATATAAATTGATCGGACGAATCGCCCCACTTATGAAATTCTATTTTGACAATTTTTTTTCTTCGTCAAAAAAGAAGGCCCGTTCGGTAAGTTAGACCTTTTCTGACTTCATCTGACCGACTAAGTAACCTGAAGCGGCCCTGAATGATAGTGCCTCCACGGCACGCGAACGACACGAATTGCATCGACTTTTTTGTATTCGGCTTCTGTTACATAGGTCTTCACACCGTTTCTGTACTGAATGTACGCAGGCCTCAAACGTCCCGCGACGTCATGCATATCCCGTTTTACTACCACGGGCGTCGGGCTAAACATGAGGCTCAGAAGAAGCGCCGCATCTCCCCCTACGTGACTCCCGTCTCCGTCGATACTACGTCTGATATCTGGAAGGGGATCCTTTGCATCCATTTTTCCTTCGAATTCTTCGACGAGCGCAGATTCATGGGAAGGATGAATAGATTTTGCGAGTTCTTTTCTCAACACATGCTGAAGCCTCGCCTCTAATAAACTAACTAGCGGAGCGACCCCTCCAAGATCCCGTTTTGAAAGCGGCCCATTAAAATCGATATCCTTGCTTTTCATACCGAGAGTCGCTTCCAAGCCCCTGGAGATTGGAACGGGCAAAGGAATGCGGTTCAATCTTACTAGCTCGATTATTTGGCGGGCGGCTGCAAAAAAGAAACAATTGCCATCAGGGGGGACATCCTGCTGGGCTCTTGGATTGCCATTGTCTACGCCTACCTCCTTGCAATAACGATCTTTCTTTTGCTCAGAAACTTTTTCTGACGCACTGTTTAACTTTTTGGCCGCATCCTGGACAAAGTTCGTCCTAGAAGCGATGCCCAGAAAGGTAAGCGATCCGGTTACGTTTTCCAAAACCTCCCCGATTCGATCTGCGGTCGCGGTCAGGGCGGGATCTTTTAACGCCTCCCCATACATATAAATTATTGAAAGCATTATTTTTTTTAGCCGCGCATCGCTAGGCGAACTCGTACCGGGCTGCAAATAATCATTGACTACCATGAAAAATGACTGCAGGTAGTTATTAACCCAATTTGGGTCTGCGAGAAGCGCCTTGGCGTCGGCATCGTCGACAATATATGCTTTTGTTGTTTCTGATCGCAGCGCAGGTGGAGCTGCAGCAGAATCTGGAATTGGGAACAACCACCAATCGTAATGTTCGCTGCCTGCAGAGGGTCGAACGCCCGCTGCAAATCGTTTGAGCGCAATATCTTGATTTTCCTTAATTCGGGCAACTCGTTCCGCCGATTTAGGCAAGGTTGCGTTGTAGTCGACCAGCTTTGCGTGGGCAGCTACTGGCGCCATTGGAAGCGCTGCCACAGGCATCGCAAAAGGCGGTGGCGCAAAGTGGGGCGGGGAAACAGCCGTCTTTTTCGGGATCGCCGAGGAAGCCGATACCGGCGTTTTGACAGGGGAATGCACTTTTACCGCAGCCGCACGCGCTTTTTCTTGTTCAACGATTTTTTTGATCTCTTCTTCACTTTCTTTTATATATTGGTCAAAAGTAGCGTCGTCTTTAAAGAATATGGTTTTTACCACAGGGGCTTTTTTCGAGACGGCTAGAAAGAAGCTCTTGAAAACGTCCGCCCATTGTTCAAAACCGGGCTGGCTAAGAACGGTCTCAAGCTGGCTGCGACTGTTTTTAAGCTCGCCGGCTATATCTCGAGGGGCCGGATCCACCTTTAGGTCCGTCGCTTGGGAACGACTACATAAATCCAGAGAATATCGGACGGTATCGGTTACCTTGGTCACATCTTTCTGATCCAGCATGTTGGAATTTAGGCTTAACTTTAGAAAAAGAAGCAAGCTTTCGGCGGCAACAACGACATCATCGGAGGATTGGCGGCTGGTGATAACCAGCGTGTGTTTGTAGTCCGCGATGGCCTTTTCAAAGTTTTTTAAGTGCGTCTGCGTTGCCGATTTAGCCTCAAAAATATCGTCGGCGGCGCGGTTTAGCGCGCTGGCCTTTAGTGGTTCAATGTTGGCGGGATTTATTCTCGGTACGCTGCCCATGTAGTTAATTATCGTGAATCAAGCGCGTGTTTATTGCAACAAGATTATTTGAGACTGGTTCGCCACTTTATTAAAGAATATGAGGATCGCAAGTTTTCTCATCTTGGGGAAGATGTATCACCTGCCGAAATTCTAAGTTTTTTGATGGAGGCGCATAACCTCAAGCAGGCAGACCTTCGGCAAGAATTGGGAGGCCAATCGGTGGCATCGCAAATCTTAAACGGCAAGCGCAGACTTAATGCCGATCAGATCGACCGGCTTTCAAAGCGGTTTCATGTGTCGCCAGCGGTCTTTTTTAAAAAAATATGATCCATCGACAATGGCCCTGCGCCATGAAGAAAGATCAGCACCAGCAACACCAAAACCAGCACCGAAAACTCTAAGTTTTGCGATAAGGTAAATAAGCCTTCTTTGCTGTGCACAAAAAAGACCGCGCCCATGAGGATCGGGATCTGGATTAAGGTTGAAATGCGTGTGAATAGACCGATTGCCATAAAGAAGCCGCCGATCAGGTGGGCGGCAATGACGTAGTGTGCGACCATCGCGGCGCTGGCCAACAAATGACCCTGGGAAAGAAAGCTTTGCATGGTGTCCGGTTGAAAGATAAATTGAACCCCTTTGGCAAACAGGGCGCAGCCGAGATAGATGCGCAATATTTCGAAATAATAAGCACGGTGGCTGTCTAGCGTTTTAAAAAATTCTTTGATTGTGTCCATCGTCGGACCCCCTTTTCTAGTTGGTTGCATGGGCTTCAATACCCGTTTGGAAAAAACATTAAACACTTTTTAAAATTCTTTCGATAAATAGATATGCATAAAATTGTTGCGTGTGTTTTTCCGGGATTCCGTCCACGGGACTCTCGGAGGGTGCGCTATTGGAATTTGCCCGGCAAAACTATGATTTGTGCGACAACACCCGCTCCGGTCGCGAAACACGCGAGTTTCTTCGATCCCTGATTCGATTGTTTTCCCGTTATGTCGAGCGAGATCAAACTAAACTGTCTCCCCCTGCCCACGAGGCCTTTGAGAGGTCATTGGCGCGGTCGGAAAAGCTGATCACTCCCTACCTTAATCCGGACGCAGCGCCACTCGGCGCCGCACTTGATGAACTGTCGAACCAAAGCACCAGGACCTTCGTATTGCATCCACTGGAGATCACCACGCACGTGCTGTGCCCGGTTATCTATCGGACTCGAAACGGATTCCGGGTGATCTTTCCCAATCGGGGCTCCACCGGACAACGGGCTATACGATTTATCAACGGGAAAGAAAATCAGTCGAAAGAAACGTCATTTAACGTTTTCCAATTCTCGGATTCTCAGCGGGCGAGTTTAATTCGTCTATTTTCCAACGGATACAAAGACTGTGAAAAAGCCTATGACGCCTTTCGAACTCTGGCTACGTCGGAGGCATTGCTTGCTCTTTCGGTTCCGGATCAATATATCGGAAATTGCCCGGTGAAGGGGCCGGAAGTGGCATTGAAGCTCGCCTACTACCTGGCTAAAAACGGAATGCATTCCCTTTTTGTCCAAGTGAGCCGGTCAAGCGCCAATGATGCACCCGTATTTGACCTCA
This sequence comes from uncultured Candidatus Marinamargulisbacteria bacterium, assembly GCA_964349635.1. GTDB lineage: Bacteria > Margulisbacteria > Marinamargulisbacteria > SXXA01 > CAYGHZ01 > CAYGHZ01. Next base: position 6,540 of record CAYGHZ010000065.1, on the reverse strand, counting down.
AAAAATCCAAAGCGGAATTTCGAAAACTGGCATTGCGGTTTGGAAATTTGAGTTTTAGGCAATTTGTGGATCAGTGGATCGACTCCATCCTAAAAAATCCGGTGGCCGTCCGGGGTCTTATCGATCTTGTCGAAACAAACAAGGACATTCGAAAGCTAATTCGGTCTAACCGCGAGGCAACCGTTGTTTTAGATCATTTAAAAACGTTGGATCGACATACTATCGATGCGTTTACGTTGCGATCCGTCCATCGGTGGGCTGGCAAAAATCGAGGCGAATTGCCCATCGACGGACCGGAGGGCGAATTTTTGGCCACGATCCAAAACCTTTTTTCAACGATTCAAACTATTCCGGAAAATGTGAATGAAAAGAAATGGAACGACGCGGTTAACGAGGGCCTGGATTATTTTCCTTCCGCCAAGGCGGACCTGGTTGGTGAATGCGCTTCGTTGATTGGGAAAAAGGCCGATGCGCTTTATCAAGCAAAAAGCTACCGACTGGCGCTTCCGTTTTATAGTCGAGTTACCCGCCTTCAGCCTCATCGCGCCGGCGCCTTCTTTGATCGGGCATTATGTCTCGATAAATTAGGACGAGATTTCCAGGCTATAAGAGACTATTCGAGCGCTTTACGGCTAGATCGGGAGATGGCGGATGCGTATTGGAATCGTGCGCTCACCTACCTCAGTAAACACTTTACCAAGAAAGCGCTGCGCGATTTCACTCGCTATATTTGCCTTGAACCTTCGAATCCGGCCGGTTATCGGCGGCGGGGACAAATTTATGAAAGCCGGGGCCTTTCCAAGCTTGCCAATAGTGATTTCAAAGCGGCCAAGCGGCTGGCAGCTATGTTGCCTTCCGATGCCTAAACACGGTATAAAAAACGAAGAAAGGTTTCCATTTGATTCGATTTATTCGTGTTTCCGTGGCTGTCGCTGCGCTTTTTTTATGCCTTGGTCAGCCCGTTTTTGCTGAAAAAGCCAGCTTTACCGTTAGCTTTAAAGACGACGAAACGCCTTATCGGGTGACTGCTGTTTATGTGCTGCCGGGCGAATGGATCCCGTTATCGGTTCCGGCCGGCCGTTATGCGATTTCGGCTTCGACCGGGAATGTGGTGTCCATCACTAAAAATAGCTGGGAATGGGAAGCCCCTCGCAAAGCCGGGGTGTACCCGGTTACGATTACGTCACTACGTCATTTTGATGCGGTGGTTTTGAATATGGTGGTATTAAAGACGGTGGATCAGCTTAAACCGGAAACACGGTTTCATATGGGCAGCTACCCATCCAACCCGCCGCGAGGATTTGTTGAGGTTACCGCTGAAAATGTCGACACCCGCGTTTCGCCTCATTTTAAATTGAAGCAGTTTTTATCCAAGCAAACACCCTCATTTCCGCAATATATCGCGATTACCGAACGATTGGTTTTAAAGCTGGAATGTGTGTTGGAAAAAGTAAATGAAACGGGAGTCTCGTGTAATACGTTGACAGTCATGAGCGGCTTTAGAAGCCCGGCGTATAACCGTGCCATTGGTAATCATACGCGTTTGAGCCGCCACCAATGGGGCGACGCGGCGGATGTATTGGTGATGGATTTAAATAAAGACGGCGTTATCAACGGAAAAGACGCGACCGCTTTCTATAAAATTGCGGAGCAAACGCAGTTTTTGGGTGGTCTGGCATCCTACCGGTCTAATTCCGCCCACGGCCCCTTTGTTCATATTGATACGCGGGGCTTTCGGGCCAGGTGGTGAGCCAGTTGTTGCTGGGACTTCCAGAATTCAAAATGGAATCCGTTTTCTTCCGAGTGTTTCAAAAAACCGTGGCTGCGCGACCGCAGTCGTTCAGAAGCAAATCCGGCGATGTACGGCCGGGGAACGTCGCTTAAGAATCGCGAAATGTCGTTGTTCCATTTTTCCCCAAAAATCCGGCGCTCGTAGGCGGAGCTGAAAAACAACTTCTGATGCGCGCGCGTCACGCCCAGATAAAATAACCGCCGCTCCTCTTCCAACGCGTCGTGGTCCACCTGGGCAGTGAAATGAGGCAGTAAGCCCTCTTCAACCCCTGCAATAAATACAATATCGAATGACGTGCCTTTGGATTGATCCAGGGTCATTAAATGAACGTTACCGGACAATACGCCTCGCTTTTGAAAATACTCTTTTAATATATGGCCTTGCGTGCGCGTTCGATACATCACGGCAATGCTTTGATTCGGGTAGTTTTTGATTTCCGACGCGATAAACCCGGCCTCTTCTTCCGCATCGTAGGCCAGGTAGTGAATCAACGATTCGCCGCCGTGGTCATCGGCTTGCTGATGCATTTTGCGTTTATCATGAATAATGCAATTCGCTACCTCAAGGATGGGAAACGCCGAGCCAAACGATCGGTTCAGAACCATGGTATTAAGCGTCGGAAAATCGCGATCAAAATGGGTAAGATGGTCGCTGTTACCGTGGATCGTCGTATAAATATTTTGATGACTATCGCCCGCGATAAAGAAATAACGCGTTTTATCCGCCAAGATTTTGCAAACCATATATTGAGCCTGAGAGAGACATTCATATTCGTCAACTACAACCGCCTTGTAGCGATCTCGGTACTCGGCCAATAGTTTGGGATCCTGTTGCCATAATTGAACGCAAAGCAAGGGCGCGTCTTCCACGTCGATCATATTCTGCGATCGCAGCCGATGTTGATAGTCGGAATAGGCGACGGCCAGTGATTCGCTATAATTGACGCTTTGTTTTTCGAGTCCGAATCGGATCTCGTCGACGAGATTGTGCTTGAGCCTGGCGATGCTGGTTAATGTGTCGTGGGGTGTTTGTTTAGAACTGGCGGGCTGATCCCATAACAGATCGATGGCGATGCGGATCTGATCCCAGCGATCGGCGACTTTGAATCCGGCTCTTAATCCAATCTTCTTGCCGGAATGCCGCAAAATCGTCAGACAAAAATCAAGAAAATTGGTGCGGGTTAAGTGGGCGATCTGGTTAAGGGTCACGAGTTTGCGCTGAACCATTTGGGCGATTTTTTCGGCCAAAACGGTACTCTTTCCGGTTCCGGCCCGGCCTTCGATCAGCAAGGGCGACTCGAAATAATCGACAGCGGCGTGTTGGGCATTGCTGAGTTTCACCGTGGTCCCCTCCCCTAACATCAGTAGCTATTCCCCGCTGGTTTTTATTTTAAACTCTGTCGCCGAATGGTTATTGCAATTAAAATTTGGTTACGGTCGACAACTGATTAACATCAACGAAAATAAGGAGTTATTTTATGCAGTATAAAATAGTAGCGTCCGATCAAGTTGAGCAAAATTGGCTTACGGACCACACGCAACGAGATAGTGATGCGAGATATATTAAATATATTTTCGTCGCCGTAGTGTTGAGTTTGGTAGTCTTCTATTCTAAAGACTTGAAAGACCTTGCCCTTGTCGTAATCAACTTCCTCACCGCCGAACCACGCCAGCTACACCCGGTTATTCAGGGAGCAGACGGCAACCAGCATGTCATGGGCCGTGGTCCCCAGGGCCAACAAGGCGTACAGCCCATGAATCCGGATCGCGAGGGGCCTCGCACTGTCTACCACGAAAACGGAGACAGGGTTCAAGGCGCTGACGGACGAGATCACCGCGTAGGCGGTATCGTAATTCGCGAGGGGCAACGGTTAATAGTCGGTCGTGACGCTCCACCTCTAGTCATTCACCGAGGCAACCCTCGTTAAGCTAATCTTTTGCCGGGGTTTAATAAAATCTAATATCGGGAACCCTTCTTGTTTAAGGGGAGGGAAATTGATATGGCAAATTTAGTGTCCGGCGGCGGAGTGTCTGGGGCAAGGAGGCCAAGCGCCGCTCCCCCCGGTTTGAATGTTAGCACTGCATCTCGCAATGCTTTGGTTGCTTTAAGAGAGATTGCTAAGAGTATGACCATTGAGGATATGAGATTTATGTTTACAGGCTCGTATGGTTTGGGAGCCTCTAACAGTGAATTAAAATCCCTGGAACCCGAATTTATAAAATTAAAAAACCAATTAGCAAAAGAGCCGCAAAAGTATTTAGAAAGCAAAAGGATTTTCGAAGGCAGCAGGGATGAAACGAAAAAAAAGGTTGCCCAAGAATTTGAATCTTTTATTAAGGCTCCTGAAAATACCTTGCCGCTGGAAAATCTCATGAAATTCGCCGAAGCTTATAAAAGCTCGGATAAAAACAAGGTTTTGAAATTACTTGTTTTCCAAAAAATGATTGAGATCTATTTGAAGGGCAGAGAAGCGCCATCCCATACCCCGCACCCCGCGCTTGTACCGCCAAAGGTAGTCTCCGTCAGCTCAAAAAAGGACGGGGCGGCTATTAAGATGGATGAAGCTACCAAGAAAAAACTTTATAACGAGTTGGGAGGGAAGGACGAGGAAGTGAAGGCTTTTCTTGGCGTTCTCGAGATGCCTGGCGGAGTTCAGCAGATTCTCGACCCAACGCGCCCTCCAACGGCGGCTTTAAGGAGATTCCTAGGACATCAGGACTTAGAAGAAGCCCACAAGCTGGCTAATACGGCCATTGGCAAAGCTAATATGGATATTCTTGGGCGTACTTATTCAGAGAATAAAATTAAAAACAATTCAGACATTCAAGAAGCAGACATTCAGGAATTATTCGATAACTTAGACCGCTCCGTCGTTTCGGAGGATTTAAAAAAAGAATTGGAGGATATTTTTCCGGAACCAAGAGGGAAGGTGTTATCCGAAGATGCTTCTGTAAGATTTAATGATTGGCTTGCGAAGGTTCAGACTAATCTCCGAACTGCTTTTATGACCTTGTCCAATCCCAAGATTTTTGTTTCGTTCGTCAAGGGTTACGGAGAATATGTAACTGAACGGTTTTTAAGTACCTCCAGACTAAGGGACAATCCGGATGAAGAACGTCCCGAGGCGACCGCTGGAGCCGGCGCTGCAGCAGCAGCCTCAACAGCCGCAGCCCCTTCCCAAAGACCCGCTGTAGAGCCGGCGAGCACGGAAAAAGACATGAATCAACAACGCTTCCGAAAAGAAACTACGGAAGAATTGGTAACGGCTTCTAAAGCCCCCGCTTATATATTTATGAAGGAACTCGGTCGCGTTGCGAAAGAGGTGCGCGTCGAGACGGATGCGCTACTTAATATTGGTCCGGTATTTGAAAGGGAAAGTGTGCTGGGTGACGAAAGGCCTGTTCAAGCCGCCTCACCCAAAGCCAAGTCTGATAGAGATTCGAAAATTAACGAACTCGGAGTCGTCATTGACCAACACCTGACCGCGTGGCGTAATCGACCCGACGCGTATTTCAGCAAAAGCGAAGGGCCGGCTCAGGAAAAAATAGCCAATCAAATTCAGGCGTATCTTTCCTTACCGCCGTCTACCTCGGTTACAGATCGGTGCGATATGCTCAGAGAAATGTTAAGCGTGGCCAAACAGTTTAACGCTAACAGAGCCCATGTTTTACTGCGCAATAAAACCCCTCTTTTGAAAATGATCGTTTTTGAACGGATTATTAAGAATCATTATCTGGCGTTAAACGAACATGCGGATCAACGAGCCGAGGCGGCTAAACAGCGGCAAGACGCGGTTGCGCGACTGAGTCCAAGTGCACCTCACCCGGGCCGGTTAGTGGAAGGGCTGGATCTGAGGCCCATTGATGGCGCGGCGCTTAGCAAAGCCGTTAAGGTCATTGATAATAAATTAAACCCTTCCCAGGTCAGAGAAATCTGCCACTTTGGCAATATCTTAGCTGTTCCTGAAAGCATTGCCATTTTAACCGAGGCAAGATCCAACATATTGCAACGTCGTGAGAGGTTTTTGGAAGACGTAGGACTGGATTACGCGGATGAGGCTCAGGTAATGCTACATGACACTCTTAAGGAAATCATACATCATCTGGATCATTTTATAGCGCTTACGGAAGCCAGAATGGAACCTCCGCCGCCATTCCAAGAATCTTATTAAAAATTTCTAAATAAGCCCCGGAGATTTTTCGGCCAGCTTAATTAATTTCTTTAATGTCTCCAGATTCAAATCATCCAACTTTTTGAAGCGGATACAACTTTTCCCTACGCTCACTTTGCCGAGATCGTTTTTGTATTTCTCCGCGATGTACTGACCTTTTTCAATGGAACAAATATACAAACTTATATAATTTTTCTGGCTGGCCAGCGCAATCGTGGGCCAATCGAGCATTTCCTTCTTATAATTCTTGTACTTAAAGCTGCCGTAGCCAGGCATATTATAAAGAAAATTTGGTTTCAACTTGGGCGATGTCTTTTGGATTAGGTCGTGCAAAAATTCCATCGGCGCGCGTCTTTCCTCGGGCAGCGCCGCAAAATATTCTTCGATTGATTTTGCCTTGACCGGCTTAAACATATTCACGATATCCCCAATTATAACTCAGTGAAATATTGCTAACTAACCTGAGTTTTGGACAAATTGCGGCTAAGAGCAACCCACCCCGTCGCTTCGCGCCACCCCTCCAAGGAGGGGAATCTCTAACGAAACAGTTTCTTAAGGATAGTCCCTCCTTGGAGGG
>CAYGHZ010000064.1:0-10280 GCA_964349635.1 uncultured Candidatus Marinamargulisbacteria bacterium | reverse complement strand
GTGGAATTATTGGCGGTTTTTTGGGTAGTCTTTTAGGCGGCAACAAGGATGAATCAACCCCAAAAGAAGACCCGGTACCGTTTAAGCTGGATACGTCGAATACGACGCTTAAAGATATCAACCGCAATTTGGTGGGTTTGCGCCAAGATACTCAAGCCTTTGCGCTCCAATCCTCCTTCTATTTTTCGGCGTCGGCCCGCACTCCATTAGGCAGCAGCATTTCCGTTGGCGATATTGTCATTAACGGGGCGGTCACCGCTCAGGATGCCGGCCACATTGCTGTCACGGTTGAGCAACAGCTCACCAATATTTTACAAGAGCAGATGTCCCGAGGTTCGCGATGATTCGAACCCTTTGGAAAATTTACGAGTACAACCCGACGACCGGCCTCTTTGAAAACCCGCAAGAGATTCTAGCGCCCAACAGTTCGTTTTCTCCGTCCATAAAATCGACGCGGAGCATTGAAACGTTAGTCGACGGTAGCCAGGTCATGGTGAAGCCGGCCGCAAATTCCACAAAGAATCCGATCACATTTTCCTGGGAGCTGACGGCTAAATCCGAAATTAAAGACCTAATCCAAAACTACATTCAACAAGATTTGGCGGTCAAAATCGATGTTAATCCAGAGGCTTCGTCCTATGACGCGGATTTTTATGGCGATTCCGTGCAAAGTCTTCAGGGATATTTTCTGGAATGCGAAGCGCAGTTGGCGATTGGCGTGGCCGGACCCAGCCAACTTTATACAATCAGAGCCACATTCCAACCATTTGAGGTGCTCTAATGCCGCAAAAACTCACCTCGATTATTAAAGACGAAGTGATCGATCGCCAGAATGTCGCCTGGGACGTGGTTATTGAAGTGCGGCGCTTTGATCAAAGCGTCATTTCGGGACTTCGTTCCTATTTGGTGAGCTATAGCTTTAATTTGAATCGGGATTTTGCGTCATCGACCGCCCGACTCACCTTCCAAAACCCTGAAGGGATTTTCTCGCCCGACCACCCAAATCCCATTCTCCGAAAGGGATTTGTGGTGAGGATCACAGAAGTATATCCGGCAGACCCGAGCGTCCAATTCGATCGTTTCTTCGGCATTATTCGCCAAATCAATCCCACCAAATCGGCCAAGGGCAACGAGGTCGAAGTCTTTTGCTACGACGCCCTTATCAAACTCCAAGATACGGATATTGAGAAAACGTTTGAAAGTGCCGAGAAACTATTTGTAGAAGACGAAGTCCTGAGCGCCAATCCATTGCCGGCTCCCGTCGATTTTGAGGCTCAAGTGTTTGATGGGACATATAGCGGCTGGGCACAATCGCCACCACCCCTTTTGCAGATCCGCTCGATTGGTAGCGCCGAAGTACGGACTTCGGTCATTGATGGAATGGAAATCCAATATAAAACCGGGCAAGTCATCCTCAACGCTCCCATCAATATCGAAGAACTGGAAGTGAAGGCCAGCTATTGGGCGTATACCAGTGGCTTGTACGCCGAAGACATCATTGAAAGCATTCTGCTAGAACCCAACTCCTTCGGAGCCGTGTTGTTTTCACCTGCTGACTTGATTTCCACTCTGAGTACGGAAGAGGGCCTGGCCGAAGACACGCTGCTTCCGATTCCTTTTCCACTGAATATGACGACTACAATCGAAAAAAAAGTAACGCCCACGGACACAGAGATCTTCATTCGGCGACGCGAAGGCTGGAAGTTCACGCCAAATCATTCAGGGATCCTTGGGTCTGAGACCCTCGGAGATGACGTGATCCAATGGACTGGAAAGCAAGACGTTGTGATTGCAAACGTACTTCTCACAAAACTTACTGGCGTTACCGGCCTTACCCGATCTTATTCCAAGGGCGCACGCGCCTCTGTTTTTTATAATGGCAACGCGCAAACTACCCAAGCATGGCGCACCACTTACACCCATCTCACCTCAGTAGTAGCTGCGGCAGACTTTCAAATTCCCGGCGGATCGTTCGCGTCGTTTGATCCTCGTTTTGGGATTCTGTTGCTTAATTCGCCGATTGCCACATCAGCCGAAGTTCTCCTCAACAAAGACTATACGTTCAAAACGTTGCAAGCGACCGGCATTGAAATTCCCTATTTGCGATTATCGCGCGACAAATACCAGAATCGCTACGACGCCATTAAAAACGAGATTTTAAATCTGTTGCCGCCCAATTATGTGCTCTTTTCGCGTGGATCTTCCAAAATTTGGGGCCTGTTTTTAAATCAAAAGCCGGATGGAAATGAGGACTATGAACTGAAGCTTAATACCCGGCTTCAATACATCCAAGATCAAGAGGTCTATACCCGTGTGTCGCTGCGAGGACAAAACAACACGCCTCACAACATTATGTTGGATGAGTCCACCAAAATATTGGGTGTCAATGAAACTGGACTAACGTTTAGCGGGTATGCGATCGATCAAGAACTGTTTTTGGCCAATCCCGAGGAGCTTCGCCCCAATGGGTCATACTTGGCGTTTACTCCGTTTACGGATATCCGATCTCGCACGAATCTACCGGACTCCGACATTTACCCCTCATGGCGCGAAGGCGATCAACTGTTTGTCCCAGTCGTCAAAATTAATGGCGCGAGTATCGGAAGTCAAACGCTACAGGTCGCTCAGCGACCTGTGTCTGTGGATGGAACCAAAGTCCGATTTGACCACAATACTCTCCTTCCACCTGACGGTAGTGCCGAAAACAGCTTGGTTCTATTTGATCAAAGTGGCGTGCCACTGGATGATTTCTTTTCGCCCAATGTAACCACCCATTTAACGGCGGACATTCACCCCAATGATACCGTCATTTATACGGAGGGAGTCGGCGGGTTTCCATCATCTGGAACGGCATTCATCGGAATGGACGAAATTCAGTACACGGCCCGAGTTGGGAATAACCTTCAGGGTGTTACAGGCATTGATCAAACACAACTCGCCGGAGCCACAGTGACGCTGTATCACCCTCTACTCTTCCCACGGTCTGAGACCGTCAATGAAGATCAAAGCAGTTTCACTCTTTTTGATCGAAAAGGAAAAGACCGTGGCCGGGTCTATCGGGAAGGCGATCATGCCATTTGGGAATCGCGCTACCCGGAGTCCTTCACGAAGCTGATTCGCTCGGCGTCCTATACCATCGTGACGGCAGTCTCGATCCAAAATAACCAACCGGCGTTTGTGGTGTCCGGCAAAAAGTTTCTGGTGAATCGCAACTTGCTGACAACGCGATTGGTCAGTGCTGATGATGTCGTTCACGTCATTGAGGATGCCGACCTCAATACGACCTACGCGTATTCGGAACGATTGGCCGTAGATAATGTGGTTACCGCGACCTTCAAATACCGGACGCTTTTGGGTCGATTTGATAGTCCTCTGGCGTTACGGGACGGAGATCCTCGAACCGAAGCCCAACTGGCCTGGGTTCACCAAACTCCGCTCAAAGGCCAAACGATTTTTATTGTGGATTTTGGGAGTCTGAAAAAAATTCAGGCCATCGACATAATTGCCGGCCGGTATTTTCCGTTCAAGGCGATTGATAGCCAGATGGCGCTGGATTGTCAGTTTAAATTAACGATGAAAGCGTCAAAGTCGGCTGGCGCCGCCACATTGATCGCCAATGCCACCACGTTTTCCACCAACGCGATTCTCTCTGAGACTGTGAATGTGAAGGCTGGGCAGTTGGCTGGCTTTCCAACCTCCGGCACGGGGTATATCGGATCGGACGCTTTTCAATACACCGGCATCCAACGCAAAGTATCCGTTATTCTCTTTACCGGAAACCCCAGCCGTCCTTTGACCTTGGGAACCATTGTGGATCGATTTACCGGAGTCACGGGCCTTTCGGAAGATCATTTTGTGGTGAATAACGCCTATGAACTCATCACCAGTGAGCCATTATCCGAAGTCTCGGCGGGAACCAGTAATTTTAGCCTAAAATCCGGCGACAATGTGAGTTTTGAATCGGAGCAGTTGGGCGAGGATTTTGAATGCCGGCTACTGGCGTTTGTGGTTGAAAGTGTGGAAAAAGTAGAGATTAGCAAAGGAACATTGGCCTATCCCATTTCCATCGCCTCATTAAATGTCTATGCCGATATCCTTTATGAGGCGAAAGCCACGCTAACGCCAACGACCCGATTAACGGCCAGTGTCTTGCCTTTAGGAGCTTCGCTCTTTGTAGAAAGCACCGTATTGTTTCCTGCCCAGGGTACCGGCTATATCGGTTTGGATCGGTTCACCTACACCGGGAAAACACCGACTTCATTTACCGGCGTTCAAGGTATTGATGAAGCCCATCCCGTCACCAGCTTCATCACTCAAGAAAATATTTGGGATGAGAATAGTCCTACGATCGGAGATCCCAACGGACTGTTATCTGAATTTGGAGACCGAGTTTACAAAGACCGACAGGTCCAAAAAGATGTGGTGGATCCCAAATATTTGAAGTTACGAGCCAAGCAAATGTTAGCCGAATTTTATAAAAACCATCACAAGGTGCGCATAGACAACGTGTTTGCGCCGTACACCTATCTCGGCCAAACCATGCGCTTGGTGGATCCCTACTGGATCCAACTAACCACTGAGTGGTTCACGATTGAACGCAATTATTTTATCGAGGCGATTAGCTGTAACAACGGGAAGTATTCCCTGGATGTTTCGTTTTATCCGTAACGGATTATCCGTACCCAGATGAGTCTATGCCAGAATCCCTAACCACTAAAACGATAAGCGAAATATTAAAAGACTTCGTGAAACGGGTTGCCTTGGATTTGAATGTCACCAACCCGAACTTGGAACGATCATTTGATCCGCTACTATCCAACCTTAGACTCGCCGCCGCGAACACCCCCACGACCCCCGAATCCTTTGCGAATGCGAAGAGTACAGAACTGGCGACGGCCATCACGTTTTTAGAACGGTTCGTGAAGGAAACCGTCGGTCATCGAATCGTCGATGGCCTTTTCGTGAAAGCCACGGATCCGCCCTCCAATCGTATCCGGGTCCTTCCAGGACTTTGTTATGTAGAAGGACAGCGCATCGAGACTTCAGTCGTTCAAACCATCACCGTAGACATGGCCAGTGCATTTCCATTGTTTGTTTATGTCAAACCTGAAGGCACGATCGGAATTAACTCTTACCTTCCCGAACCGTCACTGGCCTTGGCTCGGATCGAAAAGCCGTCCTCATCTACCACTTCCGTCATTAAAGATGATGCCGCTTTTGGGGGCATCGAGGCTTACATCGTGTCCGCTCGTGATGTCCTTTTCGACAATACCGCTGAATTCGATGACGCCAGCATCGCAGCCCTACGTAACATCACTCAAGAATTGTTGGCGTCAAACCTGATTGGCACTATTCGCTTAAGTGAGAGCCTGAAAATTCAAAACACTCAAGGCTCGCTTGCAATGGACTCCAAGGAAATTCGAATCAGTTCACCGGGTGGGAATACACTTTCCAAATTCAATGCCAATGGGGTCTTTTTCTTCGCGGAAACCGGGGAAGAATTTTCGCATTTTGGGCGACAGAACGCCCGGCTCGGAAATATTCAAATCACGCCCAATAGTCTGCAATCCGCAAACTTTTTATCGGGCCTTTCGGGATTCCAAATTAGATCCGATGGCAATGCCGAATTTAATAATGTGACTGTCCGAGGCACCATTTTCGCTCAAACCGGCGCGATTGGCGGTTGGCAGATTGGCGCTACCAGTCTTGTTGGAGGCTTTGTTGATCTCAATTCCAGTGGAGTTATCCGGGTTGGAGGTGGCAATGACATAGCGGTATTAAGTGCCGTGGATCCGCTATATCGTTTTTGGACGTGCAACTCCGTTCCTTCATTGGCGCCATTTTCAGTTAAGAAAGATGGGTCGCTTTTTTCAAGCTCAGGAACGATTGGTGGTTGGATTATCGGCCAAACGTCTCTGGCTGCGACCAACGTCATCTTGTCATCTGACCTAGGTGGCTTCATCCAACTGGGGACAGGCATTTCATTATTTGGCGGGTTAACTGGAAGCATTCAAGTAGGAACCGGGATTCAACTTTCGGGTGCTGGGGGTGGTGTCATTACGGTAGGCCCCGGTGTCAGTCTGAATGGCGCGACCGGCTCGATTATTGCCACGCAGGGTCAGATTGGGGGCTGGTCTCTGGCGGCCAATAAGCTCTTTGCCGCCGACGTGGATATTTTTTCATCCGCAGGGGGAAGTATCCGAGTGGGTAGTATTTTACTCACCGGAGCCACGTCGAAAATAGACGTGGGCACAGCCATCGATATCATTGGCACCGGTGCTGGTCTTGTGACGATTGGTCCCGGCATTACTCTTGATGGCGCTACCGAAAAAATCACGCTCTCGGGTGCCGGATCATTTATCGCTGGTGACACCACATTGAATTCTCAGGGTCTTGCAATTAACGGCACGTACTCGAGTATTTCTCTGGGAACGGGAAACAACGTTGTTAAACTAAACACGTCCGAAGGACTTTATTTGGGTGCCGCCCTGCAAGCGTTCGCGCCATTTTCCGTTTCCATGCAGGGGGAGCTTCGCTCTGCATTGGGGATTATTGCAGGTTGGTCTATTTCTCCGTCGCAACTCATCTCTCCAGGCAGTAGCCTGGTCTTGGATTCGGCCAATCAACTAATTAACGTTGGGACTACGATCCGAATTGATGGCCTCAATCAACGGATTGAAAGCACCAATTATCAATCGGGTGTTGCCGGGTGGCGCATCGATGGAATAGGCAATGCCGAATTCCAGAACGCGGTGATCAGAGGCAACCTTCACACCTCGGTGTTTGTTAAAGACGAGATTCACGCCACCAACGGCCAAATGCTCATCAGCGACGCGACAACGTTGACTGCGGATATCACCCCAAGTACGGCGAAGCTGTATATCAAAGACGCCGTATTTTCTGTGGGGTATCGCCTGCGTATGAAAACGGCGCTGAAGACCGAACTGCTCAAAGTGACACAAATCGGTTCGGACGGTGGCGGGAACTTCGTTCAGGTGACTCGCAATCTGGATGCCTTCGGCGCATTTAGTTGGGATTCCGGGACAGCCATTGTCTCGGTCGAATCCAGAGTGTCACTGGTTGCTAGTGGCACGCCCTATCTGCCTTACGTGGATGTGATTGAACGAACCGACGATTTTATGGAATTGGTTCGAGCACGCCTCGGTAATCTCAATGGGATCAGCGGTGCCACTGGCTACGGGCTCTGGTCCCAAAATGTTTTTTTAACCGGCACGATTTCAGCGACAGCCGGCGCTATTGCCGGATGGTTGATTGCCGGAAACCAACTCAAATCCGCCAACGACACCATTATTCTGGATAGCTTTGCCAAACGAATCACGGCCAACACCATCATTATCGATGGCGCCGCCAACCGAATTGATGTCGGCAACTTCGTTGACTTGGATGGTTCCGCAGGTGGCCGCATTATCATAGGAACGATCAACGACGTGTATTTGGACGGAGCTACGGCCTCGATCTTCGCAAAAAAAGGAGAAATAGGCGGTTGGATTCTGAGTCCTACCTCGCTGAAGTCCGACGGGGGTGCTACCCCAATTTTAAGTTTGACCAAAGGCACTGACGCCACGATAACGATTACGGATGGGGCCACGACGCAAATAGTCTTGGGCAAATATTCTCCAATAGCCTACGGCTTAAAAGCGGGTGACGCGACTCTAAATTCTCAAGGGTTAACAATTTCAGGCGCCTTATCGTCCATCAGTTTGGGATCCGCTAACACCGTCGTAAAACTCAACACGTCCGAAGGACTCTATATTGGGAACGCGCTTCAAAATCTGGCGCCGTTTAGCGTGACCATGGCCGGTATTCTAAAAGCGGTCAGCGGTTCGGTCGGCGGTTGGAACCTGGCGGTTAGCTCATTGTCGGGAGGAAATGTTCTTTTAGATAGCGCCGGAATCATCACTTTAGGCTCAGGAAACGGTGTAGTGATGATTAGCGCGGTGGATGTAGCGTACCGGCTTTGGGCGGGAAATAGTTCCCCCGGATCCGCACCCTTTCGAGTCCAATCCAACGGCACATTGTTTGCGTCATCAGCCGATATTGAAGGGTCGCTCAAGGCGTCCTCCGGGTATATCGGCTCCGCCGCCAACGGATGGGCGATCAGCGCCACCAAAATTACGGCCGTTGGCTCCGGGCTGATTGAAACGGCCTCTGGGAGCACAGTTGGCATCAAGTTGGATTCAACCTCGCTTCGGGGATATGACGGGAGCCTTGAACGGTTTCGATTATCGACCAATGGCTCGGGATTTTTAGGAGCCCCCACCCTTTTGAGTTGGTCGTCGATTGGGGATGTCTTGATCGGTGGATTTACGGTCACAGCCAATTCGCTGACTGCCGGCAGCGGATCCAATGCTATTGGCATGGCCACAGCCGGCAGCTATGCCTTTTTTGCTGGCAATGCTGATCCCAATTCGGCTCCGTTTCGCGTGTCGTTTGCCGGCCAACTCATTGCCACTAACGCCACACTTTCGGGGGCGGTCACCGCCACGACATTAACAGCTACCAATTCAGGGAACCTGGCGGGTTGGACGATTAGCGCCACGGCGCTTGTGGCTTCTCCGGGAAGTCAGATCAAATCGTCGGCGGCCGCAACAACTAATGGAATCGTGATCGATGACACTGGTATCAAAGGGTACGGCAATGCCATTCAAAAATTTAGTCTCACCGCCAGCGACGGGCGATTATTTGCCAATGAAGCGGATATCGGCCGCAAGATTGTCAAAATAACGTCTACAAGCAATGCCGGAACAGCCATCAATAGCGCCATCGCATTATTGGGAACCGAAGGCGGAATCATTTTTATTCCGGCCGGCACGTATTTCATCAATACCGCCATTGTGATTACGGACAACATCACAATTCAAGGTGCGGGTCCGAAGCGCACGTTTCTAAAGCCGGCGGCCAACTTGAGCCAGATGATTCAGATCAGCTTCAATGTCGATAATTTTGAACTGTTGGATCTGGAAATAAATGGGTTGGATGGCAGTTTTAGTGCCAATTATTGCGTCAGTGTGGCGGGTGCCTCAGGCGTTGAAAACCTTCGACTGACCAATTGCACGTTTCGCAACGCCGCAGTCGCCAACGTGAATTTTGAATATTCGGGCCGGGAAATCATCGATGGCTGCGTGTTTTACGTTAAGACGGGAGCCATTGGAGTTAACTTTGCGCACACCGTTCGGAATTGCAATTTCTACGCCCTTACCGTTGGCCAGGGTACCGGAATTTCTGCCGGAGTCATGATCATCAACAATCGGTTTACCGATTTGAACATCGGTGTCAGCGCGGTCAGCCTCATTTCTGGCTGCACATTTAACAATTGCAACAACGGCGTCTACGTCAATTTTTTGACCGAAGATTTCCGGATTACCAACAACCAGTTTGTTAGTTTTAATAGCTACGGTATTCACTTGGATAGCCGACATATTTTAACTGTCATCAGTCACAATACCTTCAGCGCGGGCGCAGGCAACGCCATTCGAGTTGAAACGCCCTTGGGCGCTTGCATCACGAACAACGTGATCTATAACTGTGCGCTCACCAATGCGATCGTCTCGGACGGTGGGTCGACTGAAAGCGAGACTCAAGCGATTACCGTGTCGGATAACGTCATTTACGACAACACGCTTCAAAAAGGGATTTACGTGAATCTGCTTTCGAACCCTTCTGATGACGAGGCTACGGTTATTTCGGGAAATGTACTTCACGATAACACCAGCAATACTAATATTACCGGGATCGATGTTCGAGATAATCAGGCTGTCGTGAAGGGCAACGTCATTCGAAAACTGATCTCGACCTCGTCAACGGCCGGAGTCTCGGTGCTCGGAATTAATTTTAGTACGAATAAAGGAACGTGCTCAGGAAATACGATCACCAATTTACAAGGCACGTCGTTGCCGGCCTCCGGATCGGTGCAGGGGATCCTTAATTCTGGCGACAACTGCATCGTTGGAAACAACATCCAATTTAATAACGCCAGCACTCAGGATATTACGACCGGCATTTCAGGCCAGTCTACTCAAAGTGGACTTGTCCTCATGGGGAATCGCCTTGTTGTGACCAATAACGGCGGAACGGGTAAAGCGTTTTTTATCAATACGACCAACGGCGTCGCGTTGGGTAATTCCTACAATGGATCCAATCAGTTGGGAACGCTTACCTTGTCCGCCGGCGTCGTAGCGAACAACGACGCCTAAATAATTTCTGCTAGACTTTACAAGTGTCGAGAAAAAGAAATCATCAACGTGTCCTGCAATCCAAAT
>CAYGHZ010000063.1:0-10327 GCA_964349635.1 uncultured Candidatus Marinamargulisbacteria bacterium | reverse complement strand
TATGCACACCAGCGGCTTGGCCAGCTGGATCAGGCGCTGAAAGATTGCAACGAAGCCATCAAGCTTGACTCGAAACATGCATCAAATTATCAAATGCGTGCCACCATTTTAGAAACATTGGCAAATCGGTCGGGATTTTGGCGTCGTATTTTTTAACCAGCGCCAAACCTTCTTCTCGTGTCATTCGCCCCAAACGAATCTCCCGACTGGCATAGTCGGTCGTTCTGCCGTAGCCATATTTCAAAAATTTGATGTAGTCGTGGGTGCCTGCACGATGAAAACAATCCACGTCCTCATAGGGGTTGAAGGTCCGTTGTTGCGCGGCAGTTTCGTAGCCATATTCTCGAATCATTTTTTCATGCTGCAGCTTCGCATCCCAGCGAATATAGTTGCTCAGATAAATTCCGCGAACGCCGACACGTTCGATTTCTTTGTCGCCGGGGTACAAAAACGGCGCCATATCAGAGGCAGAAATGCCGTTGGCTTCGTCGATCAAGTCTTCGCCTTCGGTGTCAAAAAGACCATGTTCGTGGCGGACTTTTTTAGTCATCTCGACTTCGTCTAAATGGGAAAACATCCCCACTTGATCCGACCAGCCATGAACGCCCCAAATGATCAGGGGGATTTTAAATTTGACGGCGACTTGAACCGGGAAGGTGTAGGTTCCGGCAAGCACATGCCAATACATGCTCTTTCTTTTAATTAAGGTGTGTCGAACTAGTTTCTTGATGAAGCTCGGATCGAGCGTATATTGCAGGGCGTCGCAGTCAAATTTAGTTAACAAATTCGCCAAGTTGCGAATGCCGACCTTGGTGTTGTAGTGCTGGTTGTAGTTCACCAAAAGAGGGTTTAGGCCCAATTCTTTGACGGCCGTGTAGACGACAAAGTGGCTATCGAGTCCGCCCGAAACGGGGATAACGCAATCATAAGAATTTCCGGATTTATTTCGGTAACTTTCGACGATGCGCACCAGTTTTTCTCTTCGCTCGGTCCAATCTAGGCGATCTTTTTCGTCGTGGACGCGGCAACCGCTACACATCCCTTCTTCATCAAACGTGATATAGAGCGGATGATTTTCTGCATAAAGGCAACGTTTGCAATAGTTCATAAGTTTTCCAAAACCAAATCTTCTTTTTTGATCAATCGGCCGTTCTCATCAAATTTTGATTCGGCGTAATTGGCGTCGGTAGCCAAACGTATTTTCTGATTTTGGCTGATGTAGGCCTTGCCAAGAATCGTGCTGTGTTCGGTAAATTGCAGCATATTGGCGGCTGCCACTGCAGAGGCTCCCGCTTGCAGCGCCTCCTGCAGGTGCCTGAGCGTTCCGGCTCCGCCACAGGCAATTACGGGAATTTGAACCGATTCCGAAACCCGGCGGATGACGTCGAGATCGTAACCGCTCTTTGATCCGTCCCGCTCAATCGAATTTAGCAGTATTTCTCCGGCTCCCAGTTGTTCGGCTTTTTTGGCCCATTCAACAGGGCTCAAACCTCCGGGCTTTTGTCCGGACTCAGAAAATACTTCATCGTGTTTGAAATCAATTGAAACCACAATGCACTGGCGGCCAAAAACAGCGGCGGCTTCCGAAATGAACGCCGGATTTTTGAGAGCGGCGGAATTGATCGAAATTTTGTCGGCGCCCGCCTGCAAAACGCGGCTTATGTCCGCCACGGAGTTGATTCCGCCGCCAAAGGTGATTGGCACAAAACTTTCGTTGGCTATCGACGCTACCCATTCCTGATCCAAGGTTTGCTTGGCCTGAGATCTTGAGATATCAAGAACAATAATCTCATCAACATCCCAATTATTGAAATATTCGACCGAAATACGAGGCCGCCCAATAGGCAAAAATGACTTAAACCCAATGCTCTGAACTGCAAGACCCTCTTTCACGACAATTACCGGAATCAATCTGGGCTTTAACATCGATTTACATACTTTATAAAATTTTTAAGCATATGCAGACCGGCTTTGGAACTCTTTTCAAGATGAAATTGAGTCGCAAAAATATGATCGCTTTGAATGGACGCCGGAAACCGTTTTCCGTAGGTTGTTTCCGAAGTCACAAGATTATGTTCGCATTCGACCACATAACTGTGCACAAAATAAAAGTCGTTTTTATCCGGAATATCTTTAAAAAGAGGGCTTTTATTCTTAAAATGTACCGTATTCCATCCCATATGCGGAAGGCGAAGTTCGGGAACAGAAGCCATTTTCTTTACGCTACCGGGAAGCCAGCCCAATCCCTTGTGAAAACCAAATTCTTCCGAGTCTTCAAAAATCAAATGCATCCCCAGGCAAATACCCAGAAACGGTTTTTTCTTCTCCAGCACCTGGTTTTTCATGAGATCGGCCGCATGTGATTTACGGAGATTTCGCATGGCTTCGCCAAAAGCGCCGACTCCCGGCAGGATTATGGCATCCGTCGCATCCCATTCACTCGACGCATTCGACAACAGAACCGGATTGCAGCCCAGTGTTCGAAATGCGTTGGCCACGGACTGCAGGTTGCCCATGCCGTAATCAATGATGCCAAATCTCGTTTTTTTCACCACATCTCCTTTAGATTCATAAATGCCTCTGCGAACTCAACCCCACATTGCGCCCCACGATAGGCAGCCAACGAACGCATCGTCATTTCGCTGCGGGGGAACGGATGTTGCCCAAATTCACTACTATAGTAGTTTTTCATAATGTCGACTTTCTTGTCGATATAGCCACTGATATCGGAAAAGGAATTGGGCATAAATACGCTTTCCGGCAGGGCGGGAATGGCATCGGTCTCAGAAGGCACTTCATACATCATTATTTTTTTAATCGAAGGGTAGCGAAACCATTTGCAACAACTCATTACAGCTTCGAATAAAATGCGATGATCGGAATGAATGTCAGAGCGATTTTGCACAAAAACCAGATCGGGTCTAATTTCTGAGAATAGGCTGGAAATATGGCCGACGATGTTTTTAAACTCTAAAGAATCCAATCGAGTCGTCGGTAAATTCAACTGATGGACGGAGTCAAATCCAAATGCAGCCGCGACCCCTTCGATCTCCTTTTCTCGGGACGCAATTCGTTCCGCCGAAAAACCGTCTTCCTCGGTCATCCTCGTGCCGATAACCCAATGAATACGGCTTCCGAGCTGCTTTAGTTTTAGCAGCGTGCCTCCACAGCCCAAGGTTTCATCATCCGGGTGGGGAGCAATGACGACAATATTTTTCATAGAAGTCATTATTTTCCTTAGTACGTAATATCTTTTATCAGCAGCTGTCGATCGATCTGAATTGTCGCAAGGATATCAGCTATTTTTTTCGAGGCGTCGCCGTCCCCGTATGGATTCGAGCATTTTAACACATGACCTCGATACCCTTCATCATAAACAGCCTGTCTTACGGCCTGAACGATGGCACGAGCGTCATGGGGCACAAAATTTACGTTTTCCGCACAGAGCCTGCCTTTCTGGCGGTTTCCTACATTGACGACGGGTAACTTGAGCAACGGCGCTTCCAATATTCCCGCGCTGGAATTGCCGATCAGGCACGCCGTTTTTCTCATTAAGTTTACAAATTCCAACCGGGGGACATGTTTGGCGATCTAAATATTGGGTTGAGCGGCATATCGTTCGATTGCGGCAATGATTTGCTGTCCGCCGGAATCGGAGTTTGGGTAAATAACGATGGTTCTTAGCCCCAGTTCTGTGACGGCCTCCAACGTGGCTTCCATTTGGCGAGCCGCGTCTTCTGTTTCGGAGGATAACGAATGTTGGATAACCATCAAAAATGGTTCGCCTTCTTTTAAGGATATTTTCAAGTTTTCGGCGAGTTTTTGATGAGAAAGAGTCGGAGTTTGAACTAGTCGATCCAGGCCCGGGTTGCCGGTGTTGAAGACGCGAAACGGCTGTTCGCCCAACTTGAGCACGCGATCGTAACTTTCCTGATTGGTTACAAAATGCAGATGGGCCAATTTCGTAACCGCATGCCGTATTTGATCATCGACGTTTCCGATCACCCGGTCGCCGCCGCAAATATGGGCCAGCGGAATATTCATGTAGGAGGCCAGAAGCGCCGCCGACATCGCCTCCTCCCGATCGCCCAAAACAAGCAGCATATCCGGCTTGACTCGCGCAACGGTTTGAACCATCCCTGAAAGCTGGATCCCCAGACCCTTAACCCGAGCGCTTTCTTCATCGCTGTTAATTAGGCTTAGAATTTCATCGGCGATCTTGAAACCGTCTTCCTCGACTTTTTTCTTGGTTAACCCGTACATACGTGAAAGATGGGCCCCGGTGACGATGACTTCCAACTCTAGTTCGGCCCTGTCCTGGATTGCGCGATACACCGACGACAAAATATCGTATTCGGACCGGATACCGGTGATAGAAAGAATTTTTCGTTTACGCGATTTGAGGTGCGGCATTTTTTACCAGTTTTCTCCAATTTTCTCCGCAATTAAAAAGTATATCAAGCGCGGATAAATGCGGAACAAAAGGATGCTTGGGGAACTGCTGTTCGTATTCCGATATCTCTTGCGACGCCTGATAGTCGAGGGCAATAGAATTGTTCTTAAAATCGTCTTCCACCAAATAATGTTTACCCCCGGAACCGGACACATAGGTCGTCGCTTTCATTGCTTTACAGATATCAAGGATCAGATCCGATGAACTTCCGTGTACGTCCAAGGTACTGGAAAGCACGATTGGCACCTCGATCCCAAGCCAGACCATCATTCGCTTTATGACCTCCAAATTTAAGTCCGAAAGCCGTTCCCATTTTTGAGAAAGAATTTTTTCCATATCGGGAAAATAGTTTTCAAAATACGCTGCTTTTTTATAATTTTGAATCAGAGTCTTCAGGTGCTTATCCCGCCAAAAGTCGTCGGCGATTTTAACTTCGTTTATCGGCGTTCCCAGCTTTTGCGACACCGGAACCGTAAGCCACAGCAATCCCTGAGGCGTTTTAATGGCGTTGCGGTTTTGAAGACCATTTTTTTGAAAATCGACCGTATCTAAAATTACGAAAAGATCGGAGCTTTCCACCTTTAAAAAATAAGGCAACCAGGGGATGTATTGGGGCTGATGAATGCTGATTCTCATAGGATACCCGTCATTGCTTTGATCACGAATTCGATGTCATCATCGCTTAATCGATTGTGACAGGGCAAGCAGATATGATGCGCCAGAATTTCTTCCGTTACCGGTAAGTGCCCTTTTTGAATAGTATAGTTTTTTGCAAAAAAAGGTTGCAAGTGTACCGGCGGGTCGTAGCTTTTGTCCGCAAAGATTCCACTTTCCTGCAATCGAACCAGCGCGCGGTCCCGATCTATCTTGGAATCCAGCAGGAGTAAGTATTTCCAAAATGACGCCCCCGCCGGATGAATTTTATCGTTTGCAAATGCGGCGTGGTAACGCGCCGCATGACGGCGACGAGTCGCCAAATTCTCATCGAGGCTGCGGAGTTGGGTTCGACCTAAAAGAGCGCTAAACTCCGGCATCCGAACGTTTCTGCCCGGATGACTATACTGCTCGGTTGCGGCGTTCATGTCGCGCCCCCGATGTTGCATACTTCGCGCATACGCCGCCATGTTATCGTCTTGCGTGGTCAGCATGCCGCCTTCGCCGCAGGTTAAAATTTTGGTCGGGAAAAACGAAAAACACCCCGCATGCCCGATAGTACCCGAAAACCGTCCGTCGATTGTCGCGCCGGGCGCATGAGCGGCGTCTTCAATCAGAAAGATACGGCGATCGTCGCAAAATTTGCGCAGTTCAAGGATGTCGGGAGAAATTGTTCCGACAAAATGAACGATGATGACGGCCTTGGTTCTTGACGTTACCTTTCGCTTAACATCCTCAAAATCCAAACAAAATGTGCCCGGGTCGATTTCCGCGAAAACGATCTTTGCGCCGGAAAGATGTACCGCCATGCCCGTCGCCACAAAGGTTTGGGAGGGAACAATGACTTCGTCATCAGCCTTAAGATTAAGATAGCTCAATGCTATTTCCAGCGCCGACGTACACGAATTTAAGGCAACAGCAAACGTCGCGTCAAATTTCTGAGCAAATTCCTTTTCAAAGGCTGCGACGTGCTTTCCCATGCTGAGTTGTTCTGTCAAAATTCCCGGCACTTCTCGCAGAATTTCCTGCTGCTCTTCCGGGCTGAAATAAGGCTCGGCGGTCCGAATTTGTTTTTTGAATTTAGTCGTTTGCATAATCCGCTAAAGCACTGAATAAAGGTTGGGGTTCGTACCCACCAATAGTTTTGAGTTGAGAGACATTATAGTAAAAATTATAGTCTCGTGGCGACTGTTTTGACGAAAGAACAATCTGCGAACTTGATTTCAGCGTAGATTTAAGGAACTCGGCAATTTCCCTCAAGGAGTGTTTTTCGCCGTGCCCAACGTTAATCTTGTAGTTGCCCGCCTGGTTTAAGGACATGCTTTTTTGGATGATGCGCACAAGGTCTTTGACATAAATCAACTCACGAATCGATCTCCCTTCGGAAAAAAGCTCCACCATTTCATTTTTTTTGAGATCGGAGACTAGAGAATAAACAATTCCGTTGTCGTGGCCACGTCCAAAAATACTGGCGCATCGCAAGGTAATAAAACGATGATTTTCTTTGAAGTTCCGGTCAATAATTTTTTCCGCAAGAATTTTTGTCTGGGTATAATAATCCGAAGCGATTTGGTTTAGAGGGGCCCCTTCATCGACGGGCAGAACGGTTGGCGGCGCATACACGTTCATTGATGAAACAAAAATAATTCTTTTTACCTTATCGGCGAGCTGACACACCCGCTCCGTCGTAATGCAATTAGATTTTGCAAACTCCTCGAATAACGAGGCTTGTGCGGGTTGCACCGACGCCAAATGGACGATGGTATCAAAACCAAATTCATTTTGGAGATCCGCCAAGTCCAGATTTAGAAGATCATTTTGAATGTAAACATAGTGGGAATGGCGTTGCTCCTGAGGCCGACGCCCCACACCTACTACACGGTGGCCGTCGTCAAGCAACGCGGCCACCAGGTGACGTCCTACGAAACCCGACGCCCCGGTAATTAGCATCGCCATTATCGGGACGCGCTCACCATCGACTCGGAAACCTGGGTCAGCGTCGATTTTAAGCGCCATTTTCCGTCTGTTTTATGCCAAATCTCTTTATTGCGGAATTTTTCAGCCGTTTCCCAAAATTGAGATTCGGAAATTTCATGAAATTCTAGAAAATCGCGCAAATATTCGCCCGGAAATTCGTATTGGCGCGCGTTGACGATATCGACGGCTTCTTCGCGGGTCATCATGCCGTTCCAGATAAGGTAGCAACATTGGTCGGTGGGCCGCCAAAAGCCAAATTTCAAAAATTTGAACCAAATGTTAATCTCGCACAATTTCTCATCGATGTTATCGTAATTTAATATATTGCCCGACAAATTGCCCAATTCTCTGGCCTTAAACCCCAGGTCGGAGGCTACTTTGAAATGGTGATAGCCGCTCCAATTATCAAAATAGCCCAAATAGATGCTGCGAATGCGTTTCTGCGCCAAACTATTCTTGTCGGGATGATGATAAAAATAAGTGGTCGATTGCTTGACCAAATCATTATAAAAATATCGAACGGTTTTATCTTTGATCAAATCGTTTTTGATTAGATTCTCCGCCGAAGACACACGTTCAGTTGATGTCTTTCCGCCAAATTCGACCGCTATATCTTCGCCCCACACCACCAACGGCGCCTTATAGGCTTCGGCCACTCTGGCCACTCCCGCGAACGTCGAGCAGTGATCCGCCCAATTAGGCTCTCCCATTTCAAAAAAAGCATGGCGGCGAATCGCCTTAAATACGCTGGGTTTTAAGGAAATCTTAACAAGGTCGATATTCAGAGATTCGACCATGTTATTCAAATTGGCGATCCCTTCTTTAGTTTGCAGATGCGGGACAACGCATACCCCCAACACCTTCATATTAAATTCTTTTCGCATCATCCACGCCTGATAGGTGCTATCTTTCCCGCCGCTGACCGGAACGATACAGTCATACCCTAACGGATTTGTCCCTCGAACGCCGTCGCATATTTCTTTCAGTTCCCGCCGCCGAGCGTCCCAGTCAATAAGGCGCTTTTTTTCAACCGATCGGCATGCGCTGCAGACGCCAAACTCGTCCATAACGACGCCCGGCTTGGTATCCGGCATCACGCATCGTGTACAATACGTCATCTAACGGCCCTCATAACAGACTCCACATCTTCTATTTTCATACCGACGCTGCATGGCAGATTGAGGGTATGATCCATCAAATCTAACGCTTTCTCAATGTGGTAGGTTTCACACGATAGATACGGTTTTTGAAGATGATTCAGCGCCCATATCGGTCGAGCCTGGATATTGGCCTCAGACAGCCGTTTCATCAACGCGTCTCGTTCTACTACCCTAAGGGCCACCATCCAACAATTGTTGAACGCATAATCAGGAACAGCCGCAATTTCCAGCGTTTCTTTGTAGCGGTCATAAAAACTGCGTTTTTTCGAGACGAAGTCATCCAATTGCTCCATCTGCGCCAATCCGATCGCCGCCTGAATATTGGTCAACCGATAGTTATATCCCACCTCGTGATGAACGTAATACAACCCGTCGTCCTTGGCCTGTGTGGTTAAATATTTGGCGCGTTCGGCATAGCCGGAGTTATTGGTGATCAGCATCCCGCCGCCGCCGGTGGTAATAATCTTATTTCCATTAAATGAAAAACAGCCCAGGTCGCCCACCGTGCCGGTATGGGTTCCATCTAAATAGCGCGTACCCAGGCTTTCGGTTGAATCTTCGATAACCCGAATATTTCTTTCCCTGCAAATACCAACCCATTCTTTCAGATTGGCCGCATTGCCAAAGACATGTACAACGATTAGCGCCGATATTCGTTTTCCGGTGAGTGAGTTATAGGTATATCCATTTCGGAATTCAGTTTTATTTTGGATAAATTCAATGACTTTGGCGGAATCCAAACAGTAGTAGTCGTCACAATCAAAAAACACCGGATCGGCACCGATGTATTTGACAGCATTGATTGGGGCAATAAACGTAAGAGTAGGAACCAGAACTTCATCTCCGGAACAGACTCCCGAAACCATCAAAGCAGTGTGCAATGCCGCTGTTCCATTAACGCACGCCACCGCATGTTTTGCGCCGGTATAGTCCGCTATCTTTGATTCAAACGCGTCGACAAATTTTCCGACCGACGATACCCAACCGGTATCCAAACATTCTTTTACATATTTCCATTCGTTTCCATTAATATGGGGTTCGGACAGCGGAATAAATTTAGACATTGTAAACCGCCGGCTTATAGTGGTGTTGGTTAGATTCAATCCAAGCGATTGTCTCCAGTAGGCCTTGATCCAAGGAATAGGTTGGCTGCCAACCTGTCAAATCGAATGCTTTGCGCGTGTCAGCGCACAGCCGAAATACCTCGCTGCCTTCGGGCCGCTTTCGTTGGGAATCGGCTATAATCGTTGCGCGTTGACCGGTCAACGCAATAATTTTTTGAGCCAAATCTCCGACCGAAATTTCTTTTCCCGCGCCGATATTAATTACCGTTCCCAGCGCTTTGGGACTTTCCGCAACCTTGATAAATCCTTCGACGGTATCTTTAACAAAATTCAAATCCCGGGTGGGTTCCAATGATCCCAACTTAAGCTCCGTATACCCTGCCAATAGCTGTGAAATGATGGTCGGAATCACCGCGCGCGCCGACTGGCGGGGGCCATAGGTATTAAAGGGCCGAATGACCGCCACCGGAGTTCCAAACGATAAAAAATAACTCAGCGCCATCATATCTGCGCCTATCTTGCTGGCCGAATAAGGCGATTGCCCTTGCAAGGGGTGCTCTTCGTCGATCGGCACATAGTGGGCCGTGCCGTAGGTCTCACTGGTCGACGTATGCACCATTCGGGCGACGCCATGTTCGCGAACAGCCTGCAGAATATTAAGCGTTCCTTTTATATTGGTGTCCACATAAGATGCGGGGGCCTGGTACGAGTAGGGTATCGCAATCAGCGCCGCCAGATGAAACACAATCTCCGTCCCTTTTACCGCGTTGGAAACCGATACGTCGTCGCGGACATCTCCCAAAACGATTTCGACATGGGCTTTGACATCGTCCGGCAGGGACTCCAACCATCCGTGATGATTGAACGAGTTGTAAAGCACCATGGCGCGAACGGAGGCGCCCAACTGAACCAATCGTTCTACCAAATGGCTGCCGATGAACCCCTCCGCACCCGTTACTAAGACTTTTTTCTTCATTGCGCTTTAAATACCAAATTTTTTAATGCTAAATAAGAAAATG
>CAYGHZ010000062.1:4795-10491 GCA_964349635.1 uncultured Candidatus Marinamargulisbacteria bacterium | reverse complement strand
AAGATCTTTCGTCTGAATATCGACGTCCACCTCTTCCGCTTCAGGCAAAATCGCCACTGTCGCCGCCGAGGTGTGCACCCGACCCGAAGCTTCCGTATCAGGCACGCGCTGCACTCGGTGGGTCCCGCTTTCAAATTTCAACAACCGATAAGGTCCCGTTCCTGACACCACAAAGGATATTTCTTTGACGCCACCCAAGCCCGTAATATTTTCCGACAAAATCTCGATCTTCCAGCCTTTTTTTTCGGCATACCGAACGTACATCCGATACAATTCGGCCGCAAAAAGCGCCGCTTCGTCGCCCCCCGTCCCAGAGCGAATTTCCACCATCGCATTACGCTGGTCATTCGGGTCTTTCGGAACCAGGAACAATTGCATATCTTGCTCAAGACGCTTGAGTTCGGAATCCAGAGATTGTACTTCGCCTTGAGCGATCTCTTTCATCTCGGGATCTTTTAGCAGCGCTTTCGCCCCGTCTAACTCCGAAGCAATCCGACGATAGTCTTGAAATAGGGCAACGCCCTCTTTAATTTCGCTGTGCTTTTTTAAAAGATCTTGATATTGCTTGCGATCGGCAATAACTTCAGGGTCGCTGATTTTACGCTCAATCTCTAAGAACCGTGCTTCGAGGTCGTGAAACCTTTCATAAAGACGAGACATAGCTCGCCTCTACGCTTTCTTAAGATTATATTTTTTCCTGAACTTATCAACGCGGCCTTCAACGTCAAGAATTCGGCTGGCTCCCGTATAGAACGGATGGCAATTGGCGCAAATATCGACGCGAATCGATTCCATTGTAGAGCCTGCGTGATACTGCGCGCCACAAGCGCACGTAATCACCGCGTCCGGATAATATTTATATTCTTTGGGGGCAGCCGGAGTTTTCGCCGAACGAGGCTTTTTTTCCGCCGCAGGTTTTGCTTTTTCAGCTTTTTCAGTTGTAGTTGTGGTAGCCATAAGTGAAGGTGATAATACTGAAACGATTTGGTTGTTGTCAAACAGAATATAGGCTATATTATCAAAGGTATCCCACAAATTGACGGAGGCACTGGATAATGGGCATTGAATTTTCCGTGGAAGTTGACGAACGTCGTAGCGTCCCGATTGTCCGAATCAAAGGCGAAATCGACATCTATACATGTCCCAAACTGAATAAAGCCCTCACCGGTATCATCGATCAAGGAAATAAAATCTTCGTTTTAAATTTGGACAACATTCAGTACATCGACAGCACCGGCCTTGGCACCATCGCCCACTCCGCTCGAAGCGTTTACGACCAAAAAGGCAAAATCAACATCGTCTGCACCAAACCTCAAATCAAAAAAATATTCGAAATTTCCGGCCTTAATAAAAAGAATATTAAGTTATTTGACGAAGAAGAGTCTGCCTTAAAGGACAGTCAATAGGGGGCGTTGGTTATGGCAAAAAATCAAATCAAAATGAGTATCCCCAGTTTATCCGAATATATCGGAGTCGTTCGTTTAGCCCTTTCAGGAATTGGCTCCCGAATGAATTTTTCGGTAGAAGAAATCGAAGATATTAAGATAGCGATATCCGAAGCCTGTACCAATTCCGTTCAGCATGGGTATAACGGAAGTAAAACCGGCATGGTAGATATCACCTGCACGATGGATTCAAAGAAATTAGAAATCCTTGTGGAAGACAGCGGCAAAGGGTTTGATGTTAAGGTATTAAATCCCAAAAACAAAAAAGAGCGATCCGGCAAAGAGAGTTTGGGGCTGGGCATCACATTCATCAAAAATTTGATGGATGAAACTGAAGTTAAATCTACTCCGGGCAAAGGCACCAAGGTCCGGATGGTCAAATTGAAGTCATCGTAAGGCTATTATACCTAGCGCTTGATGTAACGATTGCGTTTCTGGTTTTTTGGGATGCCAGAAAGCGTGGCGTTCGTCTCCCGATCGCGTTATCGCTGGCCGGAATCACGCTGTTTTTCCCGATCATTGCGGGACCGATCTATTTTTTGATTGGGCGATTCCTGATTTTGAGCATTCCAAAAGGCAAGCCATCGCTCTGTTCCAAATGCGGCCGCGATAATCCTCCGAATGCAAAAATCTGCAAGTTCTGTCAAAATCGCTTGAAAGAATGACGGCCCTTTATATCCACATCCCCTTCTGCAAAAACATTTGCCCCTATTGCGACTTCTACAAAGAACGTTGGAATTCGGACCATGAATCGCGATTTGTCGACGCGGTTATTCACGAGTTTGATCACTACCAAATCCAACAATTCAACTCGCTATTTTTAGGCGGTGGCACGCCCAGCGCAATGCAGCCCGCGCTGTTGGATCGGCTACTCGGTCATCTGCGACTGGATCCCAAAATCGAAAAAACCATTGAAATGAACCCGGAATCCGTATCAGACGACACACTGTCCGTCATGCAAAAACATCATATCAATCGCATCAGCCTTGGAGTCCAATCGTTTGTACCGGAAGAACTGCATTTTTTAGGCCGCACTCACACTCCGCAAACCATCGAAACCTCAATCGAAAAAATCAAAAGCGCGGGATTTAAGAATTTTAATCTCGATTTTATTTATGCGCTTCCCTTAATGTCCCTCGATTCCCTTGAATATTCTCTTTCCAAAGCCATGAGTTTCGAACCCACACACGTCTCGACTTACTCCCTTTCGATCGAGCCCGGCACCCCCTTCCACCGCCGAAAGGTCAAAAAAGCAAATTCAGAAACAGATCTGACCCAATCCAAATTTATCCGCAAATTTCTGAAAAAAAATGGATTTAATCACTACGAAGTCTCCGCCTATGCCAAAAAGGGCTACGAATGCCGACACAATTTGGCCTATTGGCGGCTCCTTCCTTATATAGGCCTGGGGCCCAGCGGCGCATCGTATTATCAGAATCGCTTTTATCAAAACAAGGCAAACATCCACGACTACATCGCCAACCCCATCCCGGAAACACCGGACAACTTCGGTGCCATGTCCGATTTTTTGATGACCAATTTACGCTTGCTGGATGGATTTTTATTGTCGGATTTTTCGCGCCGGTTTCAAAAAGACTTTTTGTCCGAATTTGCCAAGCCTCTCAAAAAATTGTTTGATCTGAAATTGCTGAGCCACAAAAACGACCGGGTTAAAGTCACGATCAAAGGTCTCTATTTACTGGACCGGATTCTCTATGAACTTAACGTTTGAAATTATAAAAAAATCCAAAAAATCCCAAGCGCGCGCCGGACGGTTGCACACGGGCCACGGCATCATCGAAACTCCCGTATTTATGCCAGTGGGGACGCAAGCCACCGTCAAAACACTGACGCCTGCGATGCTCACTGAAATTGGCGTGCAAATTCTTTTAAGCAACACCTACCATCTGGCCCTTCGCCCCGGAAGCGCGCTTATCAAAAAAATGGGTGGCCTTCATAAGTTCATGAATTGGGATAAGCCGATATTAACGGACTCGGGCGGTTATCAGGTATTTTCTCTACAGGGCATGCGAAAAATCACCGACGAAGGCGTAACGTTTCAATCCCATATCGATGGCTCCCGTCATTTATTTACACCCGAAAAAGTGATTGATCTGCAACGGGATTTTGGATCAGATATCATGATGCCGCTGGACGTCTGCAGCCCGCATACCGCCACCGAAACCCAATTAAAAAAAGACCTGCGCATGACCCATTTGTGGGCCGAGCAGGCCAGGCGATATTGCGACGGGCCGTTATTTGGCATCGTACAGGGTGGAATGAATAAGAATTTACGCGAACAAAGCGCTCGGGCAATTACCGATTTGGATTTTCCGGGCAATGCCATCGGCGGTGTTAGCGTCGGTGAAACGATAGAACAAATGGAAGACATCATCTCCTTTACAGCGCCACAATTGCCGGAAAACAAGCCACGCTACGTCATGGGAATTGGCCTGCCGGAAAATTTGGAATTTGGGGTTCAAAATGGTATCGATATGTTCGATTGCGTCATCCCCACACGCCTCGCGCGCCATGGCCAGATTTTCACCTCGGAAGGCAAAAAAAATATTCGCAATCATCAGTTTCTGGAAGACAGCATGCCGTTGGACCCAAAATGCCAGTGTTATGCCTGCGCCAATTTCTCTCGGGCCTATATCCGTCACCTTTTCATCGCCAAAGAAATTTTAGGCATGATTTTAATGTCCTA
This sequence comes from uncultured Candidatus Marinamargulisbacteria bacterium, assembly GCA_964349635.1. Taxonomy (GTDB): domain Bacteria; phylum Margulisbacteria; class Marinamargulisbacteria; order SXXA01; family CAYGHZ01; genus CAYGHZ01. Next base: position 6,339 of record CAYGHZ010000062.1, on the reverse strand, counting down.
TCACAACGTCCATTTTTTGGTAGAATGGGTCTCAAATCTGCGAAAATCTATCCTGGAGGAATCATAATTTATGGCTACCATGACTAAAAAAGACGACTACAAAGTAAAAGATATGTCACTTGCGGAATTCGGCCGCAAGGAAATCGAAATCGCCGAAAAAGAAATGCCCGGCTTGATGGCATTACGCGAAAAATACGGCAAGCAAAAACCGCTCAAAGGCGCCAAGATTTCCGGTTCCCTTCACATGACGATTCAAACCGCCGTATTAATTGAAACACTGACCCATCTAGGAGCCGATGTTCGCTGGGCTTCGTGCAATATCTTCTCAACACAAGACCAAGCGGCGGCGGCAATCGCCAAAACCGGCGTTCCCGTTTTTGCTTGGAAAGGCGAAACGCTGGAAGAATACTGGTGGTGCACCGAACAAATGCTCACGTTTCCGGATGGCTCTGGCCCTGACCTGATCGTCGACGATGGCGGCGATGCGACGCTACTGATTCACAAGGGCGTAGAAGTTGAAAAAAATCCAAAACTGTTAAACCAAAAATTTGATAACAAAGAAATGGCTATTGTTTGGAATCTGTTGAACGCCATCTACAAAAAGAACCCCACGAAATGGCAGTCCGTCGCTAAAAAAATCCGCGGCGTTTCCGAAGAAACAACTACCGGCGTCCATCGCCTTTATCAAATGCTGGAAAAAGGCGAATTGCTTTTCCCTGCCATCAATGTGAACGACTCGGTGACCAAATCCAAATTCGACAATCTTTATGGGTGCCGCGAATCTCTGGCTGATGGAATCAAACGCGCCACGGGCGTGATGATTGCCGGCAAAGTCGTCGTTGTGTGCGGATTTGGCGACGTGGGCAAAGGTTGCGCACAATCCATGCACGGCTTTGGCGCCCGCGTAATTGTCACGGAAATTGACCCCATTTGCGCCTTGCAAGCCGCGATGGCCGGTTACGAAGTCAACACCATCGAAAGCACATTGGGCGCTGGCGATGTTTATATCACCACGACCGGCAACAAAGACATCATCACCATTGAACACATGGCCAAAATGAAAGACCAAGCGATCGTCTGCAACATCGGTCACTTCGACAACGAAATTCAAGTCGAAAAATTGGAAAATTATCGTGGCATCAAAAAAGAAAATATCAAACCTCAAGTCGACAAATACACCTTCCCAACCGGAAATTCTCTCTATCTTTTAGCGGAAGGTCGCCTGGTAAATCTGGGTTGCGCCAATGGCCACCCCAGTTTCGTGATGAGCAGCTCCTTCACCAACCAAACCGTTGCGCAATTGGAACTGTGGCAAAATAAATACGAAATCGGCGTGTATACGCTGCCTAAGAAATTGGATGAAGAAGTAGCCCGTCTACACCTCGACAAGCTCGGTGTACGGCTAACGAAACTTTCGAAAGAGCAGGCGGAATATCTTGGCGTTCCACAAGAAGGGCCATATAAGCCGGAGCATTATCGGTACTAGATAGACCCTCCACCCACAAAATGAATAATCTCGAGCCGGTCACCGGGTTTTAGCCGGA
>CAYGHZ010000062.1:0-4785 GCA_964349635.1 uncultured Candidatus Marinamargulisbacteria bacterium | reverse complement strand
TGACATTTTTGACACCCAAAAACGCCAAATAATCGGCCACCGTCGATTGATCGACGAGGGTCGGTTTTCCGTTAACAATAATTTCCACCTACCGGAGGACTTGCATGGTCGGCAGCGGCCAAAACCGGAACCAGGCGCGCCCCAAAACATCTTCCTTAGGTACAAATCCCCAAAACCGCGAATCCCAGGAATGGGCGCGATTGTCGCCCAGCATAAAAAACGAGTGGGCCGGCACCACGATTGGATCCCGGAAATCATAATCGCGCAATATTTGGATCCCTGGGAAAATCAGCTGTTTGCCGTTGGCATACACAATCCCTTTTTTGATTTCAATTGTTTCGCCGGGCAATCCCACGCAGCGTTTTACATAATCTTTCCCGTCTTTTTTGGGCGATTTAAATACCACAATGTCGCCGCGCCGGGGATCTTGGAACCGATAAATAAATTTATTCACGAACAGCCGATCGCCCACCATCATCGTGGGAATCATCGATCCGGTGGGCACCTTTGATGTCTGAATCACGTATTTGCGGATAATCAGCGCCAGCACCAACGCAACAAGTATCGTCTCCGTCCAGTCCACCAAATGAAATACAAACACACGATCGCCCTTGAGGGACAATTTATAGGAGTTCCAGCGATCGAGCTGATGACGAATTTTGGAAATCATTGAGGTGTTCATTCTACAGGTCGGGTTTAGCTTTTGTGAATATGGGGCATAACGGCAGCCAATGGGGAATTTTTTGCAATTATTTCTGGTCGGCCTAATCCTATTGCTTGGGGCTGCGCGGCTGTTATTCTTCATAAAACAACTCAACGCCGTGCTGAAGGCCGCCTTAAAGGAACGCCAGCTGGACACGAATTTTGAGGAATTTTATACCTCCAAAACCTTTGACGGCGTATTGAAGAACACGCGGACCCTCTTCGATTTGTTTAACTCGTTCGACAGTATGAAATCGTCCCGGATCACAATCGAATCGAACAGCCTATCCGCCCTGATGGAAACCCTCCCCGAAGGAATCGTGATCGTTAACAAAGAAAAGGTCATTACCCACGTTAATCCGGCCTGCAAAGAGGTATTGGGCCTAAATACAGAGGACGCCGTGGGTCAATTGATTTTCCGAAAAGTGGCGTATCCCGGGCTTCTGGAGGCCCTTGATGGGGTCACCACCGGTGATCAAAAAACCATCTCCAAACCCTTCGCCACGCTAAGCGCCATCCGAAACAAATCCGGCGACGTCGCCCGAATCATCATTATCTTTCCCAAAAAGTAAATTGCCGCGCCCCGCACTCTTTGATAAAATCCGCTCACACTTCAGAAAGGAATTCAAATACCATGCCAATACGAGTCGCTATTAACGGATTCGGCCGAATTGGTCGAAACGTGTTCAAGATCATTCAGAAACGCGCAGACGTCGAAGTTGTAGCGATCAACGACCTCTCCGACGCCAAAACATTAGCCCATCTATTAAAATATGACTCCGTACACGGCCGATTTGACGGAACCGTGGAAGCCAAAGAAAACGCCATCATTGTTAATGGCAAGAAAATTGAGATTTTTGCGGTTAAAGAACCTTCCAAACTGCCTTGGGCATCATTGAATGTGGATGTAGCCATCGAATCCACCGGTATTTTTGTGTCCGCACAAAGCGACAAAGGTGGTTACCTCGATCACGTAAAAGCAGGGGCCAAGAAAGTAATTTTGACCGTGCCCGCCAAAGACACAATTACAACCATTGTTTTAGGCGTCAACGATCACGATATTAAGCCCGAAATTCAGGCCTACTCCAACGCCAGCTGCACCACGAACTGCCTGGCGCCTTTGGCCAAAGTACTTCACGAAAATTTCGGCATTGTGACCGGATTTATGAATACTATCCACGCCTTTACCAACGACCAGCGAATTTTGGATCTTCCCCATAGCGACCTGCGACGGGCACGAGCAGCGAGCCTTTCGATTATCCCTACGTCAACCGGAGCGGCAAAAGCCGTGGCGCTTGTGATCCCGGAACTCAAGGGGAAATTGGATGGCGTGTCATTGCGCGTCCCTGTTCCGGACGGTTCGGTCGTGGATTTTGTGTGCGAAGTTAAAAAAGAGGCAACTATCGAAGAAATTAATCGCGTCGTTAAGGCAGCGGCAGGCAGTGGTATGAAGGGTATTATGGAATATACCGAAGACCCCATCGTGTCATGCGATATTATCGGCAACACCCACTCCAGTATCTTCGATGCCAAATCCACGATGGTGATTGGCAAAATGGTGAAGGTGCTCGCCTGGTACGACAACGAAATGGGATATTCCAACCGCGTGGTAGATTTGATTGAAGCCATTATGCAACCAGCCAAACACAGGACTTATGCCCACGCAGATCGTGGTTGATTTCCAAAAAAAGAGCATTACCGATCTAGGCTCTTCCGATCTTAACGGAAAGCGGGTATTTGTCCGTGTGGATTTTAACGTGCCCGAAGGGGATGACACGCGAATTCGCGCGGCGCTGCCCACCATTCAATATCTGTGCGACCGCGGCGCGAAGGTGATTTTGGCCTCTCATTTAGGCGAGCTTGTCAGCATCGCTCCGATTGGGGTTCGGCTATCGAAACTAATCGGCAGACCGGTTGTTCAGGCTAACGATTGCATCGGCTCCGGAGTGGAGAGGCAAATTGCCGCCCTGAACCCGGGAGATATTTTACTTTTAGAAAATGTGCGCTTAAACAAAGGCGAAACCAAAAATGATCCTGTGTTTGCTCAGCAACTCTCTCATTTGGCCGATCTCTATGTAAATGATGCTTTTGGCGCAGCGCATCGCAATCACGCCTCAACGGCTGGGATTGCACAATTTTTACCTGGTTATGCCGGGTTTCTGTTAAAAAAAGAAATCGAGTTTCTCTCTCACGTCATGGACAATCCGGCCCGGCCATTGATCGCCATCATTGGCGGTTCAAAAATTTCCAGCAAGATCGGACTTTTGGAAACGTTGTTGGATCACGTCGATCAATTGGTCATCGGCGGCGGCATGACCTATACGCTTCTGAAAGCCCAGGGTCTGGAAGTAGGAAAATCGCTGGTGGAAATTGATAAACTCGACGTTGCGAAGCATTTTTTAGAAACCGCCAAAAATTCGCGCACGCAATTGTTGCTTCCTGTTGATCACGTCGTGGTCACCAACTTTGAAGACCGCAATACAAAAATCGTCGACTCTATTCCTGCTGACGCGATGGGCGTCGATATTGGCCCCAAATCAATTAAAGCGATTGAAAATTTAGTGAAAGACGCCAACACAATTATTTGGAACGGCCCGTTGGGAGTATTCGAAATCGATGCCTTTTCCAAAGGCACATTTGCGATAGCCCAAGCCTTAGCCGACAGCCATGCCACCACCGTTATTGGCGGCGGCGATTCGGCAGCCGCCATCGAAAAAAGCGGCTTGTCCGACAAGATGACACATATCTCCACCGGCGGAGGCGCCTCGATCGAATTTATGGCTGGGAATCCGCTTCCGGGTGTCGCGGCATTAAGGGATAAAACGTAATGGCTGCCGCCGATCAAATCAGCGAAGCCATCCAAAAGATATCTCAGCGTCGCCATGTCATATCGGCGGAGGCGCGCCGGGCCAAAGAGGAGCTGGATCAGCGTCAGCCGGTGGCCGAGCCCATTAGAATTAAGAAAACCTCTGCCAAAAAGCTTGCGGTAATCGAAGAATTTAACAAAAGCATAAAACTGTTGACCTCCATTTTCGAGGAATCGAATTTCGATGATTTGGCGATGTTTATTTCCCATCCCGGACGTATTTTGATTATTAACTTTTTTATCGGAATTTTACGCGGGATCGGGTTCGCGGTTGGGGTTTTGCTAATCATCTTCTTGCTCACCTTCTTAATTCGAACTTCCGTTTCACCCGCATTGCTTAAGGAGCTATTGTCATTCGTCCGAACGCTCAACGGGTAATATATTCGGCGCTAATCGCCACCGGCATTGCTCTGGATCAGTTCACAAAGTGGTGGGCCGAGTCGAAGCTATCGTTCTATGAACCACTAGTAATCGTTAAGAAGGTATTATCATTACAATTAGTTCATAACTACGGCGCAGCGTATGGCATTTTGCAAAACCAACGCGTTTTCCTGGTTGGAGTCAGCGCCCTTGTTTTAATATTATGTTTTATTTTCAGAAACAAAATTGCGACATCGCAGCTTTCCCGACTGGGGCTTTCGTTTTTGGTAATCGGGACAGCGGGAAATCTCATTGATCGGATCACACTTGGCTATGTGATCGACTTTATTTATATTCACATCATACCGGTCTTCAACGTGGCCGACGCGATGATCGACTTGGGGATCGGCTGCTTGATCATAGATATGTTCAAAAATCGTAATGCCGCTTGATTTACTGTATGAAGATCGCGATATTTTAGTTCTCAATAAACCGGCGGGGCTTGTGGTTCACCCGGGCCAACCCACGGGCACGCTCGTTCATGAACTGTTGGACTATACAAACGACCTAGCCAACTCCGGACAACCGGACCGGCCGGGCATTGTCCACCGCTTAGATAAAGACACCGAAGGGCTAATGGTAATCGCCAAATCCCTTACCGCCTACGACAGCTTGCTTAAACAATTTATGCACAGGCAAGTCGGCAAAAAATATTACGCGGTGGTCAAGGGTGTGCCTAAACAGCCGGAGCGCGTGATCGATTCGCCGATCGGCCGCCACAGCACTCAACGCACAAAAATGACCACCAATGCCAACGCCGCCGCCCACGTCAAACCGGCCGAAACCCATTATAAGCT
>CAYGHZ010000061.1:0-10586 GCA_964349635.1 uncultured Candidatus Marinamargulisbacteria bacterium | reverse complement strand
ATAAATGAAAAAGTCGATACTAAAAAACTTTGGATTCGCGGAGGGTTTCCGCGATCTTATTTGGCGAAATCCATCCGCGACAGTGTTGAATGGCGTCAAAACTACATCACTACCTTTCTTGAGCAAGATGTTCCAAATTTGGGAATCCAGATTCCGGCGGTGGCATTGCGCAGGTTTTGGATGATGCTGGCGCATTATCATGGAAATATTTTTAATGCCTCTCAATTGGGTCATTCATTGGGAATTGCCGATACCACCGTGCGTCGCTATTTGGATATTTTGACCGGGACATTTATGGTTCGTCAGCTTTTGCCCTGGATCGAAAACTTGGGTAAGCGTCAGGTCAAATCTCCTAAAATTTATTTCCGCGACAGCGGCATCTATCATTCTCTTATCAATGTGCCGGATCAAAAGGCGTTGCTTCGACATCCGGCATTAGGCGCGTCTTGGGAAGGAATTGCTTTGAATGAAATTATCGGCGCGCACCAAGCCGATAACGGCGATTGTTATTTTTGGGGAACTCACAATGATGCGGAATTAGACCTACTGATATTTAAAAACGGCAAACGTTTGGGGTTTGAAATCAAGTTCACCGATTCGCCGAAACTAACAAAGTCGATGCATATTGCTCTTAATGATCTATCGCTGGATTCGCTGACCGTTATTTTTCCCGGCGAGGCCCGTTTTCCTTTATCTGAAAAAATAGAAGCATGCGGATTGGAAACTTATTTGCTGTCGATGGTAGGATAATCCCTAATGTCATTAAAAAGCATCTTCATCGTTGCGTTGGCGGTTCCGATCATCATGGTGATTGCGGTGATTATTCTGATAGCCGGCAAGCCAAAACCGGTTGATAAAACGCCGGAGCTTGCCATGGCGCAAAGCGTTGTAGCCAAGTTGCCGATCCCAAACTCGCAAAAATCGTTCGATCGGATGGAGACGGGGATGATGCATTTCAAAACACGTTGCAGCAGTTGCCATGGGTTTGAAGGCAAAGGCACTCGCCGCGCCCCCGATTTGGCCGGCGGAAAATTAAAATCTTTTGATGAAATTATGAGCGTCATTACAGTCGGTCGGAAAGAAAAAGGGATGCCGGCGTGGGGCGAGAAACTGCGAAGCGAAGATATCCAAAGTCTGGCGGCGTACGTGATTTTTTTGCAGGGGAAGTAGACACGCGGAATTCCGCGTGTCGGTTTTATTGTCCTAAAATAGGGGAATCTAAGCAGCGTGCCCGATTCGCTATTGGATCAACTTAAAATTTCCGGAGCCACCCGCCAAGATTGCCAACGCGTGGCGATAGAACTTGCGTCGCAGATGCAAACGAGGGCGAACGAGTTATTGACCCCGGCGGAGCGCCGCCGTCTTAATTTCCGATCCAAAATTATCCGAAGCGCACAGGGCCGACATTTTCTTGCCGAGTTTGCCGATTCCGCGTTTCGCAGCAATCGCCCGCTTCGCATCGCGCAGCATATTGTTTCGATATTAAAATATCACGGAATCCCGCGAAAATTTCCGTTGCTCCAATATCTCAAGCTGCTCTGGTTTCGCTGGTTTGGGAAACAATTTGCTAAAGTGCTTGTTCCGATCGCGTCGGCGGAATTTCACGCCCAAATTTCCGACATCATAGTCCCGGGAGAAACAAAGGGGTTCAATCGGCACCTCGCCCAACGTCGGCACGAGGGAGTTCATCTTAATATCAACTTTCTTGGCGAATCGGTGTTAGGCGAAGAAGAGGCGCTGCGTCGCCTGGGGGTGGTTGTCAACGCGCTCGCCAATCCCAAGGTAACCCACGTCTCGGTCAAAATATCCTCCCTTTATAGTCAGATCAATTGGCTTGCTTGGGATTATACGGTCTCCGTAGTGTCCGAACGATTGCGAGAATTGTATCGAGCGGCGATTACCAATCTTTACGAAAACTCCGACGGCTCGCTCCATCCCAAATGGGTTGATTTGGACATGGAAGGTTATGCCGATATGGAATTGACCGTAACCGTATTCAAAAAAGTGTTAAGCGAGCCGGAATTTTTGGCCTTCTCGGCTGGCATTGCATTACAGGCCTATCTTCCGGACGCCTATGCCTGGCAAAAAAAATTAACGCGCTGGGCTCAAAACAGGGTTGCGAAAGGTGGGGCGGCGATCAAAATCCGTCTGGTGAAGGGTGCTAATTTGGGGCTGGAACAAGTCACGGCTTCATTAAAAGGATGGAAGCAGGCGCCGTTTACAAGCAAGCAGGAATCCGACGCTAATTTTAAACGAATGCTCCATTTTGGTTGCCAGCCTAAAAACGCGGTGGCCGTCATGATCGGTGTGGCAAGCCACAATATTTTTGATTTGGCATACGCCATGGCGCTTCGCAGCTATTACAATGTCGAATCACAGATCCATTTTGAAATGTTGGAGGGTATGGCGCCGCATTTGAACCGGGTCGTTCTCGAGATGGCCGGAGACCTTCTGCTGTATGCGCCGGTGGCGCGCAACTCTGACTTTCAGCAGGCGACGGCCTATTTGGTAAGGCGGTTTGAAGAAAACAGCGGCAAGGATAATTTTTTGCGCGACGCCTTTAATTTGGAGCCGGATGGCAAGTCCTGGAAGAAACATCTTAATCAGTTTCAGGAGTCTTTTGCTGCGATCCCGGCATTGACCGACGACCCGCGCCGTTTACAGATCCGTATTACCGAGTCCGTGCTGGATCATACGCCCGACGAGCCCTTTGAAAACGAACCGGACACCGACTGGACGTTTTCCCTTAACCGAAAATGGATTGCGCAAATTTCGAATGAATGGAAAAGCAAATCGATGCCAAAGATTCCCATCTTAGGCGGAAAAGGCCGAGTCGAAAGAGTCTTGAATTTAGCGGCCGAGATGAGCTTGGGTTGGGCCGAGATTCCATTGAATCAGCGCGGACAGTTGCTGTTTGGCGCGGCGCAATTGATACGCCAGAATCGAGGGTCGTTAATCGGGGTCATGATGGCGGCGGTTCATAAATCGGCGGTCGAGGCCGACAGCGAAGTGTCTGAAGCCATCGACTTTATTAATTTTTATAGAAAAATGGCCGGAGAGCTGTTCGAACTGGAGGACCTTAAATGGGAGCCCAAAGGGCCCGTGTTGGTGGCGCCGCCGTGGAATTTTCCTTGTTCAATTCCGGTTGGGTGCATCGCCGCGGCGTTGTTAACGGGAAATCCCGTAATCTTTAAACCGGCGCCCGAGGCCGTTTGGGTGGGATGGGAGTTGGTGCAGCTCTTTTGGCAAGCGGGAATTCCAAAAAATGTCTTGCAGTTTGTTCACTGTGAAGAAGAAACCGTCGGCTCGGCATTAATAAAAGACACGCGAGTGGCTATGGTGGCGCTGACCGGAGCCTACGAGACAGCCAGGCGTTTTATCGATTTTCGTCCCAACCTTGATTTGATAGCCGAAACCGGAGGAAAAAACAGCATCATCATTACCAGCCTAGCTGATCGCGACCTGGCCATCCGGGATAGTTTGCAATCGGCCTTCGGGTATTCCGGGCAAAAATGCAGCGCTGCGGGCCTCCTAATTTGCGAAGCGGAAGTCTACGACGATCCCAAATTCAAAAAGCAGTTGTTAGACGCCGCTAAAAGTATGAACCTGGGATCCGCCTTCGACTTTCGATCGGAGATCACCCCGCTGATTCATAAGCCGTTGCCAACGCTGTTTCGCGCACTCACGTCGGTTGATCGCGGAGAAACGTGGCTATTGAAGCCCAAACAGCAGTCACATCATCCGTTGTTATGGTCGCCGGGCATTAAATGGGGAGTTCTGCCGGGCAGCTTTATGCACAAAACGGAGCTTTTTGGCCCGGTCCTGGGCGTGATGAGGGCGGATAATCTGGATCATGCGATTGCTCTGGCTAACGCCACCGGTTACGGATTAACTGCGGGGCTCCACAGCTTGGACGTTGCCGAGCAAGACCATTGGCTCAACAAAATTGAGGCGGGAAATTGTTACATCAATAGAACCATAACCGGCGCGATCGTCCGTCGCCAACCGTTTGGGGGATGCAAAAAAAGCAGCTTTGGCCCCGGTCTAAAAGCAGGTGGCCCCAATTATCTGATTCAATTCATGAATGCCCGCCAGCAAAGTTTACCCCGGCGGAGAGTAAAAGCGGCGGAAGAGGTCGAAGCGTTTTCACAATTCCTTCAACGCGCAGATTTTACCGACGAAGAACACGAAATCTGGCAGGCCAGCATCGAAAGCTATACCCACTGGTGGAATCAATATCGCAACCCGCACGATGTGATTTTGATCTTAGGTCAAGACAATCTTCGAAAATGCGTGCCTCACCACCGGCTAACTTTGCGCCTGACGCCGGGGGTCACTATTCTGGATTGGGCGCGGGTTTGCGCAGCGATGCTAGTTTGCGGAACCCCGTTTGACATCAGTTATTCCGGCGACGATTTCTTTTTAGTCACCACCCGCCAATGGAGAAAGCTGTTTGAATCCTGCGTCATTCATCACGAAACCGACGAGGAATTCATCGTTCGCCTGCAACAAGGCCATATCGACCGGTTGCGATTGCTGGCCACGCCCTCGGATTTTCTGCTGGAAGTGGCGGGGATGGCCGGCTGTTACGTGATTTCAAAACCGGTTTTAGCCAATGGCCGAGTCGAATTGCTGCATTACATTCGCGAAGTGTCGATCAGCCGCGACTACCACCGCTACGGAAATTTGGGATCAAGGGACATGGAAATGCGCAAGCCGGTGCTGTAACATGACGTAAAGATGGTTCTCCCCAAAAACACCATTTTCCAAGCCAACAAATCGCTTAAACAAAAAAGAGGCGGGCTGACATTTTGCACGCTCCATTCGCCGGAAGATTTTTTGGCTTGCGTCGATTTGCAAAATCAGGCGTGGCCGGAAAGTACGATTCCGGTTTCCCTTTTGGCGGTTCTACCACTCACCGGCGGTCTGGTCGCCGGAGCGTTCAATTCAAAAGGCCGATTGCTGGGCTGCGTCACAAGTTCATTGGCCAAGATCGCCGGAAAACTGGCGCACTGGTCTAACCGGTTGGTGGTAAGCGAAGAGGCCCGCGATATGAACATCGGCGGAAATTTAAAAGAATTCCAAAAAGCCTACTGTCTTGATCAGGGTATCAAAAAAATTTATTGGTCTTATGATCCCTTAATTGCCCGAAACGCCCATCTCAATCTCAATAAATTGGGCGCAAAAGTCGTTGAATATGTCGAAGACATGTATGCCGGCTCCGAACGCAACGATCATGGAATGGGTTCCGACCGATTTATTGTTGAATGGAATCTGATCAAACCCAATCGCGGGAAACCGACTGGAGACGTAAAAATAGAAATTCCGGAGACTATGCCGGACGATCCTAAATGGCGGCTAAAAACCCGCAATCAATTTCAGTCGTACTTGAAGCGGGGCTATCGTGTCGCCGGGTTTAATCGCGACAAGGGCAGTCATCGATGCTTTTATTTCCTAAAGCCTACTGAATAATTTTTGCGGCATTTCAAAATATGCTGCATTTACTTTTTCTGCTCCGTTTGCTTCTTCAAGCCTAAGAATAAGCACCCCCCGATGTGGCTTTCGGGCGTTGAACACCAACTCACCAAAATCCTTATCTAAGGTTATCACAACGCGATTTTCCTTAACTGACAACTCCAGGATTTCAAGGTCTGCCATTCGAGGGTTGATTTTACGAACAGAAATAAAATCGAAACCTTCTTTTTTCAAGAAGGTTTCCACCGCTTTACCCACATTTACATCAACAATGAACTTCGGAACGGGCATTACGCGATTAGCTTGAAAACTTGTTCTTCACTAACTAATTGAGCGGCATATAAAAGGCTTGCCTGGATGTCTTCATTTTCCAAATCAGGATAGTCCTCTAAAATGTCTTTTGAACTTAATCCGGCCGCCAGCCCCCGCAATACCTGATCGACGCTAATCCTTAGGCCGCGAATATTAGGTTTCCCCACAAGGATTTTTGGGTCTGTTTCTATTCGAGCGAGCAATGTGTCCTTAAGCATGATTAGTTTTTATTTTATCACAAATCGTACAAGCGTTAAGTCGGTTTTTCCGGGATTCCGGCATCTATGTCAAATCCCGGCCATGATTTTTTATAAATGTTACAGACATGTCGCCTTTACAGTCCGGCTTAGTCAAAAAAGGAAGCGTTGTAGCCTTGGATTGAATTGGTCAGGAAATTGATGCGAATAAAAATCCAAAAAAATATTTTGTCTTAGGAGGAAACTAAATGCTCGGAATACCGCGTGTTGCCAGCTTTGCCGTACGAATTCCACCAAGGATGACCCTTCGACCGGCGTCACTTGTCCCTCTTTCCAAAAGTTTTTCAACTGGGCCTGTTAACGAAAAAAAGGGACAAGCGGCTGAACGTTTAGGTTATGCTGCTATGTCGAGATTTGGAGCTGAGAGCGCAAAAAAAGAGGGAATTCAGCTTGACAAAACTGCAGACCCAATGCGCCTACAAGCATATCGTTCGAGAATAATGGCTGCCGAGGTTTCTCTGAAGATGTTCCTTTCCCCAGCCTCCGCCGTGGTCGCAGCAGTTTCGACGCATTCAAAAAAAATCGAATCGATATGCGCCACCGAAGAAGGAGGATGCAGATTTGAATCTTTTAGCGCAAAAGATATTGCGGAACACGGGCTCCATATCTCAGAAATCTACGATGCCAAGGCCATTGTCGATTCGTCAAAGTAGGGTTTAAGATGTTCCGGTTTCCATGGATATCCATATTGATCGTATCACTCTAAGAGAAATCCAACTCACGCTCAAAGAGCCATTTCAAATCTCGTCCGGCACGACAACCACGCGGCGCATCCTTCTATTAGAAGTTGAAGACAAAGAGGGTGTGACCGTGTGGTCGGAATGCGTCGCCGGCGAAAAGCCCAATTATTTTCCGGAAACCATCGATACCGCGCGAATCGCGATCACTCAGTACATCGCGCCTCTTATATTACATAAATCCTTTCGGCATCCCCGCGAAATCAAGGCATTATTAGACCCGGTTATTCGCGGCAACTCGATGGCGAAAGCAACAATAGATATGGCCGCCTGGGCCATCATGGCCGAAAAACAGGGTAAATCGCTGGCCTCCCTTTTGGGTGGCGTTCAAACAGAAATTCCGGTCGGTATTTCGATTGGCATTCAATCGTCGCCACAGGCGTTGGCGGATCGGGTGCGGCGCGCTCTGGAGGAGGGGTATCACAAAATCAAAATCAAGATAAAGCCCGGATTCGATATCGACTATGTCAAGGCCGTTCATGCCGAGAATCTGATGGTTGATGCCAACAATGCGTATACTCTCGCCGATATCGATATATTAAAACAGTTAGATCAATTTAATCTGATGATGATTGAACAGCCTCTGGCCTGGGATGATGTGTTTGAACATGCCGAATTGCAAAAACAATTGCGCACGCCGATCTGTTTGGACGAATCCATCGCCAACGTCGCCAAAGTTCGAGAAATGATCGCCCTAGGCAGCGGACGCATCGTGAACATCAAAGCAGGTAGGGTGGGTGGCCTCACCGAAGCGCTGGCTATTCACGATCTGTGCCAGAAGCATACTATTCCCGTTTGGTGCGGCGGTATGCTCGAGTCGGGTATCGGCCGAGCTTATAACGTAGCACTGGCCTCGCTACCCAATTTCAAATTTCCCGGAGACCTCTCACCAACTGACCGATATTGGAAAGAAGATATCGTAGAACCCGAGTGGATTTTTAACAAAAATGGCAAAATGACGGTTCCGTTTGACGAAAAAAGTATAGGTGTAACGGTCAAAAAAGACATGGTTGAGCGTATAACGACACACAAGGAGATTTTGGCCTAAAGATTGCTAGTTCTGCTGTTATGCGAGTTCTTTCTTGTTTGGCCCGTCGAGCAGTTTTTAGTCCACCCACAATGCGGATGGCCCAAAGACTCTATCATACGGGACCCTCAAGGCTTTCGGCGACGCCGGTTCCGAAATTTTTTCACGGTACATGTTCCCCCACCGAAATTCTGAAGGATGGAAAGTTAGAGCCGGGCCGACGATTTCAGCGTTGCTGGGGAGGAGGGGTCTTTTTATCCGAGCACAAGTCAACCGCGCTGATGTACGCAAGACATCCGGGTGAAGAAAGGTGTCTGGAAAAACTTAACAAAGCGTTAAAGCAACAAAGTCCGACCCCAAAAGCCGTGCACCAGGCTTTTAATATGCTTTCAGAATCGACAAAGGCCAAAGGGGAGCTGCTTTTGGCTGTGTTTGGGTTTGCCGATATGAAAATAGAGAAAAACAAGATTGTCGGACATTATATTAAGCCGGAGCACCCATTAGTTGGGGATGCTACCGGTGGAGAACTTTCCGAAATCACCTTTGGGTCGGAGTCGGACTTTAAACTTAACGTGCAGTTGCTTCATCAAAACGGACTCAAATTTCCTTCCGGAATCAAGGTCTGCATATTTAATGAACAAACTCTGGATCAGCGATGCCTTTTCGGTTCAGAACTTAATCAGCTCTTAAATTTCTTTGCTTCAGAACCCCGAGTCCCGTCTGCTCTCGAAACGCTGGCCGCGAAAGTGATCGGTACTTCATAAACTTTTCAGGATAACCGGAATTGACGGCGTTTTCCTGAAGTGATATTTCTAACCATTCCATGGTTTTTATCGTCGCCATTTTTATTTCGTTGTTCGCTTCTCTGATTAGCGCCCAAGCGCCGCTATCGCTCGACGACTATCTAATTCAAGTAAAGAACAATAACCAAGCGGTAACGGCTGCGCGGCAAAATATCGATGGCTTGCGGCTGCATTCGCGCGAGGCTGATCTGCCGTTTCATCCGATGGCGTTTGCGGATGCCCAGATGTTTTCTGATGCAAAACAGCCCGCGAACCCATTTCAAGGTAGTAAAACGGTAGCCAATTCCGCGTCGGCGGGAGTCGGGCTACTAACCGAATTTGGTCTAAATGCGAAGTTGTCGTATCGATTAAACTATACGTCCATTTCGGGCGTCGATACCACTTTTTTTCCAATGCCAACCTATTATGAAGCCCGCCCCATGTTAGAGATTTCTCAGCCTCTTTGGCGCAATGGCTGGGGATCGGAAATCGCAGCGGGCCGCACGGCTATTGAAGCGCAGGCCTTGGCAAAAGAATATGGCGAGTCCTTCAAGATCAAAATGGCGTTGGCTCAGGCCGAAATGGCCTACTGGCATGTGTCGTTGGCCAGAAAAACGGTGGATATCGTGAGACAAAACGTCGATCGTGCGCAAAAAACCCGGGATTGGAGCGCCAATCGAAAGAAAATGCAGCTGGGTGACGATTCGGATCTTTTTCAGGCCGAGGCCGCATTGCAGTTACGTCGATTAGAGCTTCAATCTGCGCTGGACGAAGAAAAAGCGGCTATTCGAGCGTTTAATGCCGCGCGTGGGTCTGCCGAAGATCGAGCCGAATCCCTTCAATCCATTACCGGCGATCTGATCAGTGCCTTCCAAATTCCATCGGCGCCACCTGTCCGGGACGATATCAAAGCGGCGCATCAGATTAAACGGGTCGCAGAGGCCTCGTCAGATCTGGCCTTCCAAAAGGTGACCCCAACATTGGATCTTTTTGCCAGCCTGGCCCTTAATCGTTTGGACACCAGCGTGTCAAAGGCCACGTCGGATTCCTTTAATACGCTGTATCCTACGCAACTGATTGGGTTCAAGTTCATGACGTCTCTGGATCCCGGCCTGATATCGGAAATTAAAGCGGGTATTCGAAAAGAAAAAGAAGCGGCGGCGATAAGTTTCGAACGCGCGACGTTTGAACAGGATCGGGAATGGCAAGACCTGATCAAAAAATTTGACGAGGCTAAAAGTAAATTGGAAATGGCGGAGAAGATCGAAGAATTACAACGACAAAAGTGGCAATACGAAACGGAACGGCATCAACGCGGTCGAAGCACCGTTTTTCAAGTTATCTTATTTGAACAAGATTATGCCAATGCCCAATTTGCAAAACTTCAAGCCCAGGCTAATATCTTGCGGCTAATCGCCCAGATAAAGACGTTTAACTCATGAATATTGCTCACTTATCCGTAAAACGGCCCATTTTTATCACCTGTCTGGTGATTATTATGTTGGCTTTAGGCTATTTGGGACTAAAAAAACTGCCGATCGATTTGTTTCCCAGCGTCGAATTTCCGGTTGTCATGATCCGGACGATGTACCCCGGCGCCGGACCTAACGAAATCGAAACGCAAATCTCGAAAATATTTGAAGAAGAAATTGCGACGTTGCCCGGTATCAAATCCGTCAGTTCCGTTAGCCAAGAGGGCTTTAGCACGGTAGTAGCGGAATTTACGCTTGAAACGGATATTAAATATGCCGAGCAATTGGTGCGTGACCGAACTTCCGGCGTCAAATATAAACTTCCGAAAGATGCAAAAGACCCGGTGATTCGCCGCTTGGATCCTGCCGATCAGCCCATTGTGGTTTTGGCCTTTACCGCAGACTTGAAGGCCGGCGAACTATTCCAAATGGCCGATACGCAAATTCGTCCGGTGCTCGAGCAGATCAATCGCGTGGGATTGGTGGAAGTCGTCGGCGGTCGCAAGCGAGAAATTTTGGTGGAA
>CAYGHZ010000060.1:6317-10676 GCA_964349635.1 uncultured Candidatus Marinamargulisbacteria bacterium | reverse complement strand
TTCATCCAGACTAGCCTCGGTCATAACCGGCGTATCCAACGGACGATTCAAGAGCTGGTTGAGTCCTGCCAAAATCGCCGTTCGCTTCCGACTTTCGCTTTCCCATTCGTTTTGCGCTTGCCGCCACGCCAACTGCGCTTTCAGGGCTTCGGTCTGCGGCGCTCGCCTAAACCGGTAGCGAGATTGCGCCGCATGCGACACTTTTTGAAGAATCGCCGCTTTTTGGCGAATGACCTCGATCATTTGATCCTGGGCCAAAAGCTCAAAATACGCCGATTTCACGGCCAAGGTCACGTCGCTTTCCGCCGCTTGTCGCAGGGCCTCGTGATGTTTTGCGTCGTGGTAGGCCACCTGATATCGGGCGTTCAATTTTCCGGGAAACGGCACGGTTTGGGACACAAATGGAAAAACGGCGCGAAACTCCATCCAATCCACAGCCAATTCGGGATCGGGCAGGGCGGAATCTACGCCAATTTTCGCCGCCGCCGCCTGCCAATTTTTGGACGCCGCCTCAATCGTCGGGTTTCGCTGCAAGGCGATAGCCACAGCCTCATCAACTGTCATCGCAGTACTCAAACGAACCCAAAACATAAAAAAAATAAACAATAAACGACGCATCTGCGCCCTCCTTAACCCTGATTTAAAGCGAAATCAGACGGAGCGCTAGCAGAGCAGGCGAACGGTTTTTAATGAATGATGAAAGGTGAATTGAGGATCGATTTGAAAAGTATAGCTGAAGAGTAAATCAGAACATCGAACAGTCAAAACCGAAAATTCGGCGGGAACGGGTTGCGGGTGATTGAAGGAATGGTGAGGGTCTTGCGCGCTGGGAATCCGGCCCTGGGACATTACGCACTGGCCGCAATCGGATTTTTCCGGCTCACAGCAGGGCATATCGGCGCAAACCGAAACCGGAAAGAGACTTACGAAAAGCGCCAGACTCAGCATCTTAGCAATGCATTTCATATTCATAGGAATTCCCTAGTTTAGAGCAGAATAAACCCATTTGCCATGGTTTAGTTTTATCTGCGACTGGGTACTATTCCCACTATGAAAGAACAAAGCAGCCCACGCAACATTCCATCGCAACATTTTTCGCAGCAATTCCAACGCGTCACCTTTACGAATGCCGGATCATCGGAACGTCAGACATTGCACCCGGGACGCCAAGTCGCCCAGGAGCCACACCATCTAACCCCGCGTATGCCGCTATTTGACCCCGTGCATCATGTCGGCGTCATTGAGTTGGACGAATTAGTTCATCCGATGATGCACCCGACGGTGCTTTAGCCGTCTCGCAATGAGCGGCAATCGCGGCAACCCGCGCCAAAACCTGATAAATATCCAGATATTCGTCCGGTTGCTCTTCCTCCAAGTCCATTTTCTTAAAAATCATGCCCTGAGAATTTAGATTCTGCCGATTCGATTTTTCGGAATTGATGCGGTAAAACCCGCCGACAAATCGATTTTCGATCTGATAAAGACAGGCTTCCGCCACCATATGATCAACCACCCTGGCTGAGGGAATCCCTTCCTGCAAAATATACTTCGAAATGACCTTGCCGCCTTTGCCTTTATAAAGCTTATTTCGAACTTTGCGGTTCATCGCAATAATGTCCTGGGGATGCTCAATCGGCTGAACGCCCATGCCATAGGTGCCCGCATCGGCTTTCAAAAAAATCAGCGGCTTTTCTTTGATAGAATATTCTGAAAATTTGTGATGAATTTCTTTAAATAGACCCTCGGCCAATACCGCCAACTTTTCGCGATCCTGATCCACGTTGATATCGATCCCGTCCACGCTGGTAAATTTTGCGGAAACAAACCACGGGTCGATTCCTACCATCGATGCAAATTCATCCAAAAGCTCGTTAGCGCATTTAAAATGATGAGATTTGAGCCGCGAATGCCAGCCGGCTTGCATCGATGGATAAATAGGAATCGCCATGCTTTTCAATAGGGGAGGAATCCCATCGGTTAGGTCATTATTTAAAATGATTAAGTCAAAGCTAACTTCGTGGCGTTTCATTTTGCGCAGAAGAGACTTCAAACAATATAGCTTCAATTTATGGTGACCCGCCGTATCCAGCTCAATATAGGTTCCATCTTCGCAAACTTTTGGCTCCTCAAATAAAAAAGTAGCCACGGTAGCCTCGAATCCCGCGTTACGAATAATGTTTTCCAGAACCCATACATTTTCCAAATAGAACGTATTGCGCGTATGTTCTTCTGCGATGATCAACACATGTTGGCAGCTTGGGACTCGTTTTGGCAAAATTTCGGCAAACGCCTTTTGCGCATCTCGAACGGAGTGCTCCGATAAATTATTGAAGCCGGCCGGAAACAAATTAGTATCCACCACCGCCATTTTGTAACCGGCATTTCGGATGTCCACCGACGTATATAAAGGAAGATCAATATGCCTTTCTTTTTCTCTAAGCCATTGTTCAACGCGATCTCGGCATTTTCTGATGGATGAAATATACATAGTCCTTTATTATACCTTCACTATGAAGTCTCCCAAATTTGCTATCGGATTATTTGTCTCGTCCCTGATTTTTTTCAGCGCAGCCGTTCTTTTGTTTTGGCGCAGTAGTTTTGCGCAAATTAATACGCCCACATCAAACCTAGCTGTCACACCCAATCGCCAAATCGTCGCGCACGTCAAAACCCCGGAACCCGTCCGGGCCATTTATATGACCGGCTGGGCAGCAGCTACTTCGTCATTGCGAAATCATATCATCAAACTAGCCAAAAATTCCGAGGTCAACAGCATCGTCATCGATATCAAAGATTACACCGGCCAAATTTTATTCGATACCGAAGACGACGCTTTGAAAAAACTTGGAACCGAGGAAATCCGCATCAAAGATCTAAAAGAGCTTATTGAAGATCTGCACAAAGAAAATATTTATGTTATCGCTCGAATCGCCGTTTTCCAAGATCCGTTATTCGCCCAAAAATATCCAAAAACCGCCGTGCAATCGACCAAGGGTGGGGTATGGAAAGATCAAAACGGGTTAAGCTTTATCGACCCGTCGGTTCGGGAATATTGGGCCTATATTGTGCAAATTGGTAAAGCCGCCGAAAAAATTGGCTTTGACGAACTGAATTTTGACTACATCCGATTCCCCACCGACGGCCGGCTGGATGAAATGGTGTTTTCGGCCTCCAAGGTACACGCCAACACATCGACGTCAGCCGTTTCCAATCGCACATGGATTATGATGGGCTTTTTTGCCTATTTGCGGGAACAGTTGGCGCATCTCAACATCCCGCTTTCCGCCGATTTGTTCGGCATGACCATGAGCAACACGGACGACCTGCGCATCGGCCAGCTTTTAGAAGCCGCCGCCCCGTTTTTCGACTATATTTGCCCGATGGTATACCCGTCGCATTACCCCAAGGGGTTTATGAAATATGCAAACCCTGCGCAATACCCCTATGAAATCGTGCATTACGCCATGAAAAGCGGTTACGAGCGTCTGCAAAATATCAATCAAAACCCGGCAAAAATTCGCCCATGGCTGCAAGATTTTGATATGGGCGCCCGATATGACGAAGCCAAGGTTCGCGCGCAAAAGAAAGCTGTTTACGATTCGGGACTCACCGGTTGGATGATGTGGGATCCGAAGAACGAATATACGATTTCGGCGTACGATAAGCCTTAGTTGGGCGACTCAGGAAACGTAATCACAAACTCTGCGCCGTTTTGGCGATTGAGCAAAACCGTCCCCTTTAATTTCGCGGTGAGGTCGTTAATTAACTGAATTCCGATAGTAGTAGAATTGTGAACATCAACTTTTTCCGGAATTCCCCTCCCATTATCAAAAATCTGCAATACATAATCATCACCCTTTTTATGAAGGGTAATATTGATCCACCCCTGCTGATCCGGAGCAAAGGCATGTTTTAGCGAATTGGAGACGATTTCGTTGACGATCAACCCAAAGGTAATCGACGTGTCTAAATCAAAATTAATTCCGTTAGTCTCAACGTCCACCTGAACCCGAGATTGAGATCCGTACGACTCGACCAAATGAGCAGTCAATTGTTTAATATAGAGTCCCAAATCAATAGTGTTAGAATGTATCATCGCCATCGATTGAATTCGATTCTGAGTCTCGCGATACATTTCCAAATACTTGGGATCGGAAATGGTCTTAGCCTGTAAATCAAGCATCACGGAAATCAATTCAAGATTATTTTTAACGCGTTGACGAATTTCTTTAAGCAGCGTCTCTTTTTGCGAAAGGGATTCTTTTAATATTTCTTCCGCCTTTAGCCGCTCCGCCAATAGGCGCTGGCGTTCGATGGCCAACAAAATGGTACCCTTTAACAAATGGGCGTCCACATGCC
>CAYGHZ010000060.1:0-6307 GCA_964349635.1 uncultured Candidatus Marinamargulisbacteria bacterium | reverse complement strand
GTCTTGTGCGCCGCTTTGGATAGCCAGCTTCGCCAATTCTTGCCCGTCGGTGCCTGTAAAAATAATGACGGGCACCGATGACTGATGTTTAACCACTTTCTCGTAGACCTCGATTCCCAGTCCGTCCGGCAACCCGAGATCCAAAATCACCACGTCCAATTTGTTTTCGGACATGGATTTCAACCCGTCCGACAGGGTATGGGCTTCTTTTAGCGAAATACGATAATCCTGAAGCTCCGACAACAAATACCTGACCAGCTTGATATCAGCCGGATTATCTTCGATTATGAGCGCCTCGATATGTTTATTCACGGGTCTTTGGTGGCAGTAGTACGATCGAGAACCAAAATTCCTTTATCGAATGAACGATATTAATAAATTGATTGATATCCAACGGCTTTTTGATGTAGCAGTTGGCATGCAAATCGTAACTCTTCAAAATATCTTCCTCGGCGCTTGAACTAGTCAAAACGACGATCGGGATTCGTTTCAGATCCGGATCTTCTTTAACTTCTTTTAACACTTCCCGGCCGTCTTTCTTGGGTAGATTAAGGTCCAAGATAATCAGATTGGGTCGAACCGCGTTGGCATACTTTCCTTTTTTGCGAAGAAAATTAAGCGCATCTTCCCCGTTTTCCGCGCAGCTTAAATTGTTATACACCTTGCCTTCTTTCAGAGCTTCTATCGTTAATCGCACGTCACCGGGGTTGTCTTCGATAAGCAGAATGTCGATCGGCTTTACAATGGTTTCCGTATTCATAGTTTTTACTCTTCCCCTATTGATAAGACTTTAAACCGGCTCTTGATGAACCGGGGCGGACGATAGGCAAAGAAAATCAAAACACTCGACGCTACGGCGATCACCCGGTTAAGCATCTGCCATTCGTCGGAATCGGCAAACTGGGGGTTCACAAGCCTAACCACCAGGCCACTGGCAAGCCAAATAATTAAACTCCACGACACCAAAAATATGCGATATTTGCTGGTCGCGTCCTTGACCCGAAAATAAAGAGAAAAATAACCTAGGGCAGAAAGTACCAGGGGTAAGATCAAAATGATCGACAACCACATAATCACCTGGCTGCTCGGCTCGACTCCATAATCCAGCAGAACATTCCAGCGTTCAATCTTTAGACGAGTGACCGGATGCTCTGCAAAAAAATAAAGTAAAAAACCATAAACAAACGAATAATAGAGCGTCGAAAGCGCGATAAATTTCCGAGTTCCGAAATAGATAAAAAACACGTAATTTTGCAAAGCCCAAAGGGCGACGGAGATAACGACCAAGATCAGCTGAAGCAAGCTCGCATAAATTGAGAGACGCTGAACATCAAAAATACCTAAAACATTCTGGAGGGCAGGCATCAGAGAAACGATCCCCATAGACCACCAGAAGATAAGAAATTGATTCCACGCCCATTTTGAATCTATGTCCAGGGGCGAAAACTGGCGGACTTTTAGGGTATTTGCAATAAAGAAATATACCAGGCTGACTATCAGCGAGAATGCGACGCCAATCCATAACGTAAGATGATGATCCATGGGACTTCTCCTAATCCAAAAGATTTTTTAGATCAACTTTTTTGCTCGGCTGCTAACCGATTCCTCGAGCTTAATGTCCCCACTTTCCTTATGAGTTTCAATCGAAATTTCGGTAACCGGAATTGTAAACGAAAAAACAGACCCCTTTCCCGCCACCGAATCGACTGAAAATGAGCCGCCGTGACGCTCCACAATTTTCTTGCAAATCGCCAAACCAATGCCGGTACCGGGATAGTCGGTTTTAGAATGAAGCCGCTGAAAAATCAAAAAGATGCGCTTGGCAAACGCCATGTCAAACCCGATGCCGTTATCTGAAACGGAAAACTGCCAATAACTATCTTTTTTTTGGCATGCCACATGAACGATCGGTGCGTCTTTACCGCGAAATTTGACGGCGTTGCCGATCAAATTCTGAAATATCTGCTCGATCTGAGTCCGGTCCGCCATGATGAGGGGTAGGGGGCCGATCTTTAGCTTTGCCTGAGACTCCTCGATGGCAAATTGCAGATTATCGGTAACGGATTTAAGAACCTCGTTGCAATCCACCGGCTTGAATTCCGCTCCCCGAGTGTTAATCCGTGAATAACTTAAAAGACCGTTAATCAATTCCTGCATCCGTTTGGCGCCGTCCACCGCAAACGCAATAAATTCGTCGGCGTCCGAATCCAATTTTCCTTTATAGCGCTGCGCCAACAATTGCACATAACTGGACACCATTCTCAACGGCTCTTGCAGATCGTGCGACGAGACAAACGCAAACTGCTCCAAATCTTCGTTTGACCGAGCCAGTTCCTCGGCGCGTTTTTTTCGTTCCTCGATTTCTCTTCGAAGTTCCCGATTCGACGCCATCAGATCGCTTTCGGCTTTACTGACCAACACCTTTTCATTCTCCTGAAGTCTCTCGACTTCCGACCGAAGAGAACGAACCTGCCGGCGAAAGTAATAAATGGCGTAGCTCAGGGCGCCGGCCAAAAGAGCGACGACAATAGAAAATATGGCGATGGCGATCATTGGGATAGAATAATAATAGACGAAAATGTTTGAAAAACAATGCCCACGGGCAAAATCCTCCTTATGGTAATGGAAGAAATTTCCAGTCGCGGCCTCATTGATGTCTCGCAGGACGGGTTAATGATGGTGGATAGGACATTGGTGATTCGAGACGTCAACGACGGCATGTGCCGGATATCCGGCTACAGCCGCGAGGAACTGATCGGATCCGAATTCCCCAACTATTTTCTGGAGCCCAAACGATCCGCAGAAGGAATGATTCTCACCCTCGATAAAGGAGAAATCACTCAATACGAACTCACGATGAGAACCAAAAAAGGCGAACATCGCAGAGTGGCAATCAATACGACTATTTTTAGGGATCAAGGCGCTGTTCAAGGCATTTTTGCGTCCGCGCGCGACATTACGGAGCAAAGCCATCTGCAATCCCTGCTTGCGGAAGAACGCCGGTATAGCCGTGGCCTGATCGAAGCTTCGGTGGACGGTTTGATCACTATCAACGAAGCGCTACGAATTACCAACGTCAACACCGTTATGTGCCGTATGGCGGGCCGGCCCCGCAATCACTTGATCGGATCTCCGTTTAACGATTATTTTATCGAACACGACCGTGCGACGGAGGGGATGGACCTTGCGTTTCGAAAAGGATCTCTCGCCAACTACGTACTGACCCTCCGGGCAGCCAACGGAAATCAAATTCCCGTCTCGTTTAACGCCACTACATTTCATGACACCACCGGACGTCTATTGGGAATTCTTGCCAGTGCCCGGGATATCACCGACCAAATAAAATACGAGCAATCGCTGCAAGAGGCGAATCGCATGAAAAGCGAATTTTTGGCCAACATGTCCCACGAATTACGAACCCCGTTAAACGCCATCATCGGTTTTTCGCAGTTGCTGGTACAGGGTAAGGTGGGAGAGCTAACGCCGAAACAACACGAATATATCAACGATGTGTTGACCAGCGGAAACCATTTATTGAACCTAATCAACGATATCCTGGATCTTGCGAAAGTCGAGGCCGGCAAAATGGCGCTAACCGTCGAATCGTTTAACGTCACCACCGTTTTGGAACAGGCGCGAACCATAGTTAAAGAAGCGGCTCGCGCAAAAAATATCACCGTGGAATTAGCCATTGATCCTCAAATAGAAACCCTGACGCTCGATCGCCAAAAATTTGTCCAAATTCTCTATAATTTACTTTCAAATGCCATCAAATTTACCGAAAGCGGACAGGTTCGCGTCTCCGTAACGCCGCAAGATGACCGATTTTTTCAACTGCGAGTCCAAGACACGGGAATGGGCATCAAGGACGACGACCTAAAAAAACTCTTTACTCCGTTTGAACAGCTGGACTCAAGCGTCGCCAGAAAACATCAGGGGACGGGGCTGGGACTGGCCTTATGTAAAAAATTTGCCGAACTTCACGGAGGGTCTATTCGAGTGGAAAGCGAATTTGGGAAGGGTAGTACCTTTATTGTAGTTTTACCGCGGAGGAAATCCTGATGCCGGCGCACATTTTAGTGGTAGACGATAACCCGATCAATTCAAAACTAGTCAGCGCGATTTTGGAGGGCGAAGGCTACACGATATCGACAGCCAACAATGCCGAATCGGCGCTAACGCTTATCAAAGAATCTCCTCCCGACTTGATCCTAATGGACATCGCGCTGCCGGGAATGGACGGACTAACGCTTACCCGTCAGCTCAAGGCCGATCCCGCCACACAACACATTATCATCGGCGCACTGACAGCGTTTGCTATGGTGGGCGACGATGAAAAGGCATTCGCGGCCGGGTGCGACCTGTATATAAAGAAACCCATCGACGTTAGTAGCCTGATCGCTCAGGTTGCTGAGGCGTTGAAAGAGTCCGAAATCTGATGCTGCTTTAGCTTACGGCAAAAACTGGCGTAGTACATATTTAACGATTGCGCGGCCTTGGCTTTGTTACCGTCATATTTTTTCAGCGCATCCGCCAATAAATTTTTCTCAAAATCCCGGATCGCATCGTTAAAGGACGACGCATTTAAATTCTGAATCTCCGGCTTACCGGGAACGGCGGATTCAAATAGATGTTTCGATTCTACAACGCGATCCGCCACCAGGGCCGCTCGCTTGACGCGGTTTTTTAATTCTCTAACATTTCCGGGCCAGGCATAATCCAAGATCGCCTTTTTGGCCGCTTCCGAGAAGTTCAGTTTTTTTTCGAGATATTTTGCCGCCTCGGCCAAAAAGGAGCCGGCGAGCTGAAGCGCATCGGGCCCGCGGTCTCTCAACGGAGGCAACTTTATTACAAATTCGGAAATGCGATAATATAAATCTTCCCGGAATTTTTCTTTTTTGACCTGGTCCTGAAGATCCAAATTCGTCGCAAAAACGAAGCGAACATCCATCGGAATCTTTGTATTTCCGCCGACCCTGCGAATCATTTTCTCCTGAATCGCGCGAAGAATCTTGTATTGCGCATCCATGGGAAAATTACTGATTTCGTCCAAAAATAATGTCCCTCCCTGAGCAGACTCGAACAAGCCGATTTTTTCCTGATCCGCCCCGGTAAACGCGCCCTTTTCATGCCCAAAAAATTCGCTTTCGATTAACTCGCGGGGAATGGCTCCCGTATCGATCGCCACAAACGGCTTGGTCGAACGGGGACTATTGGCATGAACCAACTGCGCGACCAGTTCCTTTCCGGTTCCGCTTTCTCCTTGAACCAACACCGAATAGTCTGTTTTTGCGACCAACTTAATTTGGGTAAACACGTCCCGAACCGCGGGGCTTGAACCCAGGAATTCCACGCCGGCGGCATTTAAGGAAAGCGCTTCCCGCAGCATTGCATTTTCGTCTTCCAAAGATCGAAGCTTGAGGGCGCGCCGCACGGAGGCAAGCATCAAATCGCGATCCGGAGGCTTGGTTAAATAATCGGAGGCGCCCAATTTAATCGCCTGAACGGCCAGCTCAATTTGACCATATCCCGTCAAAAAAATCACCGGAATATCCGGTTCCTTTTTCTGGATCTCCTGAAAAGCCTCAAAGCCATTCATTTCGGGCATCTCCTGATCCAGGATGATTAGATCGACAGTAGTCTTTTTCAGCACGTCCAACGCTTCTTTGCCGGTAGCGGCTTCGACAACCTCGAATTTCTCCTGAGTTAGCATACTTTTAAGGGTTTTCCGCAACAGTTCGTAATCGTCCACGATCAAAATTTTCATTGTAATTCCGGCAGGTCAATCATCACAGTGGTTCCCCTGCCAACCTCCGACTCCAATTTAATAACGCCTTTATGTTTTTGAATAATGCCATAAACCACGCTCAATCCCAAACCCGACCCCTTGCCGCGCGGCTTGGTGGTAAAAAACGGCTCGAACACCTTTTCGATGATGTCCGGGGGAATTCCACATCCCGTATCCGAAACTAAAATTCGGACGTACGGGCCGGGAACGCGTTCGGTCAAGATCCGAACTATTCCACCATCGGGCATAGCGTCGCGGCTATTTATGGTGAGATTCAAAAGAACTTGTTGGATTTGGGTGGTATCGGCGCTGACCATCAGCGCCCCGTCGGAAAGCTGGGTTTCCAGTTTTGAATTTTTGGTCAGAATGTTTTTAAGCAGGGGGTAGAGATGCCTGATCAACGCGTTGATATCCGTCGGAATCGGATCGGTCGCCAATTGTCGGGAAAACAGTAACAATTGTTGAACAATCTGCGTCGCATGGCCGGCCGCATCGAGTATAGTCTGACTATCAGACTTT
>CAYGHZ010000059.1:7954-10847 GCA_964349635.1 uncultured Candidatus Marinamargulisbacteria bacterium | reverse complement strand
GACTTACCGAACGTTATTCGAACTTTTTTTGATGATACTCAGGCGGAGCTAAAAAAAGTCGCCTGGCCAAATCGCAAGACCGTTACAAAGGCAAGTGTAATGATTCTCGTCATCGTCGTATTTTCAACGCTTTTCATATCAGGTATTGACGTGGTATTTTCAAAAGCCTATTTTTGGTTGACCAGGTAAAGATGGAAACGAATATAAATATAGAAGAAAGTTCGCAGGTAGAATCCGCCACTCCTCCAGAAGCCTTGGAAGGGATGGATTGGTTTATTCTTCAGGTCTATACGGGCAAAGAGCATCACGTCGCGGCGCGAATTCAAAAGTTGATCGAAGAAAAGAGTTTGCAAACTAAAATAGCGCGTGTGTTGGTTCCTGAAGAGGCGACTATCGAAATTAAAAATAATAAGCGGATCGAAAAAGCGGCAAAGATTTTCCCGGGATATGTGTTTGTTCAGATAAAGATGGACGATGATCTGTTTTTTGAATTGAGAAAAATTACTGGTGTTGCAAAGTTTATCGGAACCAAGTCCGCTCCGACTCCGGTTAAAGAAGACGAGATTTTGAAGGTGTTGCGTAAAGCAGGCGATAAAATTAAGAAAATTGATGTTGATTATGAGCTCGATGAAGTCATTAAGGTTATTTCGGGCCCATTCCGAGGTTATACGGGTCCGATTTCGGAAATCAATGCGGAACGCGGTAAGTTAAAAGCGTTAATTTCTATTTTTGGTCGTGAAACTCCGGTCGAGGTTGACTTCGATCAGGTGGAAAAAACGGTAGTATAAAGGCTTAGGAAGAATAAAATGGGCGAAAAGAATAACAATAATAAGGGTGGCGGTAAGCAGCTCCAAACGATCATCAAGTTACAAATTCCTGCGGGAAAAGCGACTCCGGCGCCTCCGATAGGCCCTGCTTTAGGTCAGCACGGCGTTAATATTATGGAATTTTGTAAGGCCTATAACGATCAGACGAAAGATAAAGGCAATACGATTATTCCGGTTGAGATTTATGTTTATAAAGATAAAACGTTTCATTTTGTATTAAAAACACCTCCCGCATCCGTTTTGATAAAACAGGCGTTGGGTATTGAAAAGGGATCTGCGACTCCGCACTCTAATAAAGTAGGGACTCTTTCGAAGAAGAAGGTAGAGGAGATCGCGCATATAAAGATGCAAGATTTAAATACTCTGGATATTGCAATGGCTATGCGAATTATTGAAGGTACGGCCCGAAGTATGGGTGTAAAGGTGGAAGCATGAAAAAACGAGGAAAAAAATATTTAGAAAAGATCAAGTTCGTTGATCGTGTCCGTCGTTATTCTCCTTCCGAGGCGATGCAGGCGCTGAAACAAACAGCGGGCGCAAAGTTCGATGAGACGGTGGAGGTTCACTTTAATCTTGGAATCGATCCGAAACAGGCGGAGCAGCAGCTTAGAGGTACGTTGTCCTTGCCTCATGGAACTGGTCGCGACGTTCGGGTGGTTGCAATTGTGGATGGCGAAGCTGCCATTCAGGCCAAAGGCGCCGGAGCTGATTTTGTAGGCGGAGACGACTTGATTGAGAAAATTCAAAAGGGATGGCTTGATTTTGATTTAGTTATCGCCACTCCGACAATGATGGCCAAAGTGGGACGCTTAGGAAAGTTGCTTGGCGCAAAGGGATTGATGCCGAATCCGAAGAGCGGAACGGTAACTACTGATGTGGCAAAGGCGGTTAAGGATTTTAAGTCGGGTAAATTAGAATATCGCAATGACAAGAATGGGATTATTCATTTGAGGATGGGTAAGGCGTCATTTACGGCAGATCAGTTGAAAGATAACTTTATGACTGTTTATGAGATTCTTGAAAAAGTAAAGCCGACCAAAGCCAAAGGGATATATTTTAAGTCAGTTGCCGTATGTACGACGATGGGGCCATCTGTTATTCTGGAGCCTCAACGTGTGAAGTGGAAGGAATAGAGGGTCATGTCAGTTCAATTAAAGCCGGAAAAAGTTCAAGCAGTTAGCGATATCAAAACTATTTTTGAGACATCGTCTGTTGTTATCGTTGCAGACTATAGAGGGTTGGCGGCTGGCGAAGTAACCAAGTTGCGTAAGTCCTTGCGTGCCGAAGGTGCGCGTTTGAAGGTATATAAAAATACACTGACTCGCATTGCATTAAATGAGCTTGGCGTCGAAGTGCCGGGAGATTTGTTCACGGGGCCTTCGCTTATTATCAATACGGTTGCGGATCCGGTTAAAGCATCAAAAGTTGTTAAAAAGTTTTCAAAGGAATTTGAAAAACTAGTAATAAAAGGCGGAGTTCTTGAGAGGAAGGCTATTCGTGTTTCCGATGTGGAAACACTGGCTGCGTTGCCTTCTAGAGAAGAGCTCATAGCCAAGGCTCTTGGCGCGATGAAGTCGCCCATTGTTAAAACGATACTTTCCCTTTCAAGTCCTCTTCGAGGTCTTGTGTATGTGTTGAAAGCGATTGAAAATCAAAAAAATAAATAAAAGGAGGTGAGTGGAATGACAGAACAAGCAACAAAAGAAATTTCGAAATCGGCACAAGGTGTTATCGACTCTATTGAGAAAATGACGGTATTGGAATTAGCCGGTCTTGTTTCTGCTCTGGAAGATAAGTTTGGCGTTGTGGCAGCGGCCCCTATGGCAGCTGTTGCGGTAGCCGGCGGTGCGGCTCAGGGTGATGCCGGTCAAGCGGATGGACCTGTAACTGTAACCGTTATCTTGGCTTCTTGCGGAGATAAGAAAATTCAAGTTCTAAAAGCGGTACGTGAAATTACCGGTTTAGGATTGAAAGAAGCGAAAGACTTGGTAGATGCGGTACCAAAGCCATTGAAAGAAAACGTAACAAAAGAAGAAGCTGAAAAAATCAAAAAGATATTGGAAGAG
>CAYGHZ010000059.1:0-7944 GCA_964349635.1 uncultured Candidatus Marinamargulisbacteria bacterium | reverse complement strand
GGACTTGTCCGGAAACAAAAAATTAAATAATTTAAATTAGGGATCTCCCTAATGAGTAGTATGACCTGAGTTAGATCTGAATAAAGATCTGATCTCAGGTCAACTTTTTAATAGATGAGGTGGGACTAGCGTGATGGGTTTACAACCAAGGAAAAGGGTGAATCTGCATCCAGATGTTGCCTTCCAAGAACCAGAAGTACCAGATCTTCTCGAGATCCAATTAGATTCGTTTAAAAAATTTCTTGAAGTGGGTTTGAAAGAGGAATTTAAGAATATTTCTCCGATTGTTGCTTATGGCGGGAAATATGAACTTGAATTTTTGGAAAATTATCATCTTGAGGAGCCTGAGTATTCGTTCGAAGAATGCAAGCATCGTGAGATTACCTATTCGGCATCA
Organism: uncultured Candidatus Marinamargulisbacteria bacterium; assembly: GCA_964349635.1. Taxonomy (GTDB): domain Bacteria; phylum Margulisbacteria; class Marinamargulisbacteria; order SXXA01; family CAYGHZ01; genus CAYGHZ01. The sequence continues at coordinate 7,547 of CAYGHZ010000059.1, read as the reverse complement.
TTGCGTGTCCCCGTCCGGTTGATTAATCGGGAAACGGGCGAAATTACCGAGCAAGAAGTATTTATGAGTGATATTCCGATTATGTCCGATAAAGGGACGTTTTTGGTGAATGGCGCGGAACGCGTGGTCGTGAGCCAGTTTATCCGCTCTCCGGGCGTCTACTTTAGACGGCGTTTGGGAACGACTATTGATCGCACGACTTATTTAGCCACTGTGATTCCAAATCGAGGCGCATGGCTTGAGTTTGAAACCGATGCCAATCACGTTATTTACGCCAATATTAATAAGACAAAAAAATTGCCGGTTACCATGTTGCTCGGTGCTCTTGGCTTTAGCAAAGAGGATATTTTGAGCAAGGCAAAAGATTCCGAAGTCATCGAAAAGACTCTGGAAAAGTATATGGTAGAGTCCAACAAAGAATCGCTATTGGCGTTGCATCGTAAATTGCGACCCGGCGATCCCTGCACGTTGGAAGGCGCCAAGTTATTATTAAACAATTTGTTCTTTGATCCCAATAAATATGACCTTGGAAATGTGGGACGTTACCGAATTAACAAGCGGCTTGACCTAAATATTGATATTTCGCAGACGGTTCTCACGCCTGAGGATATTTTGGGCGTCGTTAACTATATGATTGGGCTAATTAAAAAAATAGGCGCTACGGATGATATCGATCATTTGGGAAATCGTCGGATTCGGAGCGTTGGTGAACAGCTTCAAAAGCAGTTTAGGGTAGGTTTGGCTCGACTTGAGCGTCTTATTCGCGAACAAATGTCGATTAAAGGGAACGAGAATATTGTTCCGCAACACTTAATTAATATTCGACCTCTCGTAGCAGTGATGAGAGAGTTTTTTGGCAGTTCGCAGCTTTCTCAATTTATGGACCAGACCAATCCGCTGGCTGAAATTGCGCATAAGAGGCGCTTGAGCGCCTTGGGGCCGGGTGGCTTGACGAAAGAGCGGGCCGGCTTTGAGGTTCGCGATATTCATCCGTCTCACTATGGGCGTATTTGTCCGATTGAAACGCCGGAAGGTCCGAACGCCGGTCTTATTGGTCCTCTGGCTACCTATGCCAAGATTAATGAATTTGGATTTATTGAAACCCCTTATTATAAAGTTAAGGCTAAAAAAATTACGTCTGAAATCGAATATTTGTCGGCGGACGTTGAAGATAAGTTTTATTTGGCGCCGTGGGATACGCCTCGGGTTGATGGCAAGATAAAAGGCGAGTCTGTGGTCGCACGGTTTAACCGCGACTTTGTTTTGGTGAAGGCAACTGAGGTTCAGTATGTGGGTGTTTCGCCAAAGCAGCTAGTCGGGGTTTCGTGCGGATTGATTCCGTTTCTTGAGCATGATGACGCGAACCGTGCATTGATGGGCGCTAACATGCAACGACAAGCCGTTCCCATTTTGTACCCGGAAGCTCCCTTTGTCGGAACCGGGATGGAAAAATATATTGCGCGGGATTCGTTTAGCGTTGTGAAGGCTGTTAACGCGGGAACCGTCACGCATGTGTCCGGCGACGAAATAGTCATTAAGCCTGGAAAAGGTTCTGAAGACGTCTATGTGTTGCAGAAATATCAACGATCCAATCAGAACACATGTAAAAATCAAAAACCGATTGTAAAGGTTGGAGATAAGATCGCAAAGGATCAGGTTATCGCCGACGGCGCATCGACTCATCAGGGAGAATTGGCTCTGGGAAGAAATGTGTTGATCGCGTTTATGCCGTGGGAAGGATATAACTTTGAAGACGCGATTATTATTTCGGAGCGTTTGGTAAAAGAAGAAGTGTTTTCGTCGATTCATATTCATAAATACGAAGTCGACGTTCGGACGACGAAATTGGGGCCTGAGGAAATTACGCGTGAAGTTACAAACGTTTCTGAAGATGCATTGAGTGATTTGGATGAGAACGGGATTATCCGAGTTGGGGCCGTGGTTAAGGCCGGCGATATATTGGTTGGTAAGGTTACTCCTAAAGGCGAAACAGAGCCTCCTGCAGAAGAAAAGTTATTGCGAGCAATTTTTGGAGATAAAGCCCGTGATATGCGAGATACTTCATTAAGGGTTTCGTCTGGAGAGTCCGGCAAGGTAATTGGGGTTCGTGTTTTCGCTCGGGAAACAAATGATAATTTGCCCCCGGGAGTTAATTGCATTGTCAGGGTATATGTTGCTCAGTTGAGAAAAATTTCGATTGGGGACAAAATGGCCGGTCGTCACGGAAACAAGGGCGTTATTTCGACCATTTTGCCCGAAGAAGAAATGCCGTTCTTGCCAAATGGTCAGGCGGTTGATGTGATCTTGAACCCGTTAGGCGTTCCGTCTCGTATGAACGTTGGCCAGTTGTTTGAAACCCTGTTAGGGATGGCTTCGTATGTCTCCGGGATCAATTATGAGGTTCCTCTTTTCGACGAGGCATTTGAACCGGAAGCGTCAACAAAAAAAGTTGAAGAAAAGCTTTTGTCTGCGGCGAAAAAAGAAGGGTTCAGTTGGTTGACATCGTCCGGAAAGGTCAAGCTTCGCGACGGACGAACTGGCGAGGCGTTTGAACGTGAAGTAACGGTCGGTTGTATGTATATGCTTAAGCTGATCCACTTGGTTGAAGACAAGATTCATGCGCGTTCGACCGGTCCGTACTCGTTAGTGACGCAGCAACCGCTTGGGGGTAAAGCTCAATACGGCGGACAGCGGTTTGGTGAAATGGAAGTGTGGGCGTTGGAGGCTTATGGCGCTGCGCACACGTTACAGGAAATGTTGACGATCAAATCCGATGATTTGACCGGTCGTGCGAAAGCGTATGAGTCCATTATCAAGGGCAAGGCGCTTTCGAGCCCGGGGACGCCGGAATCGTTCCGAGTGTTGTTGCGCGAATTACGGTCGATCGCGTTGGATGTGAAAATTGTTTCAGCCGATGGCACTGAAGTGGACACCCGCTAGGAGGAGAGATGAATGTTAGTAAATAGTCCGGATGATTTTGATTATTTAGCAATTGGATTGGCCTCGCCCGACAAGATTCGTTACTGGTCTTACGGAGAAGTGGAAAAACCTGAGACGATTAACTACCGAACCTTTAAACCGGAACGGAGAGGGTTATTTTGCGAGAAAATTTTTGGGCCGGTTAAAGATTGGGAATGTTCTTGCGGAAAGTATCGTAGAGTTCGGTATCGCGGGATTGTTTGCGAGCGTTGCGGCGTGGAAGTCACCCATTCAAAGGTGAGACGGGAGCGTATGGGTCATATTGAACTAGCGGCCGACGTTGCTCATATTTGGTTTTTAAAGGGAATCCCAACGTATATGGGATTGCTGCTTGACCTGTCATCTCGTCAATTGGAAGAAGTGGTCTACTATGACTCGTATATCATTACTCAAGTGGCCGATAGTTTGGCGGGAGTTTTGGAAGTTAAGCAGATATTGTCGACCGGCGACTATTCGAAATTTAAAGAAAAGTATGGCGATAAATTTAAAGCCGACATGGGCGCCTCCGCCATCAAGAATATCTTGGCGGATCTTGATTTAAAAAAGCTAATTCAAGAGTTGCGCGAGCAGTTGCCGGACAGTAAAGGGCAAAAGCGTTTAAAGGTAACTAAGCGTCTACGTTTGGCGGAGGCTCTCTATAAGTCGGGAAATCGTCCGGAGTGGATGATACTGGAAGTGATTCCCGTTATGCCGCCGGATTTGCGGCCGATGGTGCAATTGGAGGGTGGGCGCTTTGCCACCTCTGATTTAAATGATCTTTACCGACGAGTGGTCAACCGTAACAACCGCCTCAAGCGGTTAATGGATATCGGCGCGCCTGAAATGATTATTCGCAACGAAAAACGGATGTTGCAAGAAGCAGTCGATGTCTTGATTTCCAACGGTAAACGAGGTCGTTCAGTTACCGGATCCAATGGACGTCCGCTCAAGTCCTTGGGCAATATTATCGAGGGTAAACAAGGTCGGTTCAGACAAAACCTGTTAGGGAAGCGAGTCGATTATTCTGCCAGGTCGGTTATCGTTGTAGGTCCAAATTTAAAGTTTCATCAATGTGGTTTGCCAAAAGAAATGGCGTTGGAGCTTTTCAAGCCGTTTATTATAAGGAAATTGGTGGAAGACGGTGTTGCTTCTAACGTAAAAAGCGCAAAGCGAAAAATTGAAAGGCGCGACGTTATTGTTTGGGACTCTCTGGAATCTGTCATTAAAGGTAAGCTGGTTCTCCTAAACCGCGCCCCCACACTTCACCGATTGGGTATTCAAGCGTTTGAGCCTATTTTGGTGGAGGGGTCCGCGATTCAAATCCATCCGCTGGTTTGCACGGCGTTTAACGCCGATTTTGACGGTGATCAGATGGCCGTTCATGTCCCCCTTTCGATTGAGGCGCAGACAGAGTGTCGGTTGTTGATTTTGTCGAACAATAATATTTTGTCGCCATCGAGTGGCCGCTCGATTGTTACGCCGACTCAAGACATGACATTGGGTATTTACTTTCTTACCGTTGAAAATCCGGAAGAAAGCAATAAGGGAAGGCCTAAAATTTTTGGAGATGTTGCTGAAGCGTGGCGGGCATGGGATGCAAAGTCTATTAAAATGCATAGCGAGGTTACAATTCGCCTCAATAAACAGCGGATTAAAACAACATTTGGTCGCGTTATTTTGAACAGTGGGATTTGGGAAGTTCTGGAAAATCACGGATTACCGCCTGCTCCGTTTATCAATGAAGTTGTTGGCAAGAAGAAACTCAGCGATCTTGTTTTTGATTGGTACCTTAAATATGGTAACTTGATCACGGCTGATCTTGTGGATAAGTTGAAAGAACTTGGATTTAAATACTCGACTCTTTCCGGTATTAGCATTTCGATTGATGATATGGTGATTCCGTCAAATAAGGCGGCGATTTTGGAAGATGCTGAAAAAGAGATTAAAAAACTTGAGAGTTTGCAAAAGGCTGGCACGATTTCTTCGGAAGAGCAGCAGGTTCGTTCCATTGATATTTGGCGCGGTGTTACGCAATCCGTGTCAGATGCCTTGGAAAATCAACTGGGACGCCTCAATAACGTCTTTATTATGGCTAACTCCGGTGCTAGAGGAAATATCGATCAGGTGCGACAGTTGTCCGGTATGCGCGGATTGATGTCTGATGCTCAGGGCCGTACGGTAGCTATTCCTATTAAGTCCAACTTCAAAGAAGGTTTAACGCTGACCGAATATTTTATTTCTTCCTATGGGGCTCGAAAGGGATTGGTAGATACGGCTCTGCGAACTGCGGATTCCGGATACTTAACCCGTCGTCTGGTGGATGTAGGCCAAGATGTCATGATTACTTTAGACGATTGTAAAACGTCATTGGGTATTGAGTTGCGTGCTGTTAGGGATGGAATTCAAACTGTTGTTCCTTTGGCGGAAATGGTTGAAGGTCGGTTTAGCGCTGAGGATGTATTGGTGCCAAAATCGAAAAAGACGATTATCAAAAAAGATACGCTCATAACCAAAGAGCAGGCTCGTGAGGCTGATGAGCTTGGTGTGAAGACTATAAAGGTCAGAAGCATCTATACCTGCCAGGCGGAACGGGGTATTTGTCAAAAGTGCTATGGCCTGGATCTTGCTTCGCATAATTTGATTAACATTGGTGAAGCAATAGGAATTATCGCGGCGCAGTCGATTGGTGAGCCGGGAACTCAGTTAACGATGAGAACGTTCCATACCGGGGGCGTCGATCTTCGCGCGGCTTCCAAGGTTGATATTAAGAGTAAGAAAAGTGGTGTGGCGGGACCTCAAAAAGAGCTTCGTGTGAGTCGGATCAAAGACGAACAAGGAAATACTATTTGGGTATCGTCTGTCGAAGGTGAAATTGAGATTGTAGATGAGAAGGGCGATGCCGCTTCTTATCTGATCCCAAAAGGAAGTACGATTCTTGTAAAGCCGGAGCAAAAAGTGAAGGCCGGCGGAACGTTGGCTGAGTACGATCCGTCGTTTGAATATGTGATTTCTGAAAACGAAGGTCGGGTCAAGTTTTTTGATGTGGATATTCAAGAAGCTAAAGATGAAAAAGGTGTTGTTACCGAAATTTTTGGTCAAAAGGCCGGCGAAGTCTTTGTCTATGATCCACAGGTTACCAAGCCGTATGAAGTCAGCAAATCGGTTGCCGGAAAGTATCAGGTGGGCGACAAAATTAGTCCCGATCATGATTTGGGGCCTGGCGTTCAGATGGAATCCGGAAGCATCATTGTTCGTATTGAAAAATCAAATGAAAAGAAAGCGAAAAAAGCGTCCAAGGACGATACGTATGTTCTGGAAGTTCACCCCGGGGTTTCGTACCCGGTGACGAGCGGCGCCCGCTTTTATTTAAGAGACGGAGACAAGGTAAACGTCGGTGAAATTATTGCTCGGGAACGTCTGATTGGATCAGACGCTTCCAAGACGAAAGATATCGTTCAGGGCTTGCCGCGCGTTGAAGAACTTTTTGAAGCGCGTCGTCCAAAAGACCCGGCGGTTTTGAGCGAAATCGATGGTGTTGTGGATATTGCCAATACCGAAACATATCGTGTGGTGACAATAGTTTCTGAAAATGCCCGGAAGGAATACAAGATTCCTTATGGCGTCCGTCTTAAGGTGTTTTCCGGAAAGCAAGTTGCCAAAGGAGATGCGCTTACCGACGGCGTTTTGGATCCGCACGATGTCTTGGCGACCAAGGGCGTTTTTGACACTCAGTGTTATTTGAGTGACGAGGTTCAAAAGGTTTATCGCTCGCAGGGTGTTCAGATCAACAGCAAACATATTGAAGTAGTCGTAAGACAGATGACTCGAAAATTTAATGTGGTAGATATCGGCGATAGCACACTGTTGCCCAATGAGTTGGTTGACATGCGAAAGTTTGCCAAGGTCAACGAAAAGTTGGTTTCCGAAGGAAAACAGCCGGCAAAGGGCGAGCGCGTCTTGTTGGGTATTACTAGGGCGTCTTTGAACACCGAAAGTTTCGTTTCCGCATCGTCGTTCCAGCAGACTGCCAGCGTTCTAACCAAGGCGGCAATCGAAGGTCAGGTCGATCCGATGTATGGCCTGAAAGAAAATGTTATTATCGGAAAACTGATTCCGGCCGGTACGGGGATGACGAAATATACCCGAGTCGGATTGGATTATTCGGAGATATTGGATTCATTGGAGCAGGAAGTGTCGCTGGTTTCAGTTGACGAAGAATAGTCAACTTGGATAGGATGAAGCGTTACCGATCACGAAAAAGGAGATAAGGAAATTGCCAACAGCAAATCAATTGTTACGACATAAACGAAAAATGAAACGACGGAAAGGAAAAAGTCCGGCGCTTCAATCCTGTCCGCAACGACGAGGAATTTGTACTCGTGTTTATACCACTACTCCAAAAAAGCCTAACTCTGCTCTAAGAAAAGTGGCCAGGGTTCGGTTGTCCAATAGTTACGAAGTAACTACGTATATTCCCGGTGAAGGGCACAATCTTCAGGAGCACTCCGTTGTATTTATTCGTGGGGGCAGGGTGAAAGACCTTCCTTCACCCTGCCCCCACGAATAAATACAACGGAGTGCTCCTGAAG